>CAZHUX010000030.1:0-23088 GCA_964535445.1 uncultured Galactobacillus sp.
TGACCCGCATCTATTGTACACGTTCAGTTGTAGAAAACATCAGTAAATAAAAAAAGAAAAGATACACTGCCCAGATACAGGTATCTTTTTGAGGGAGGTACATGCGAGCAGTATGTACCTTTAATGTACATATTATCTTTTATATATTGAATAACAATCAGCACATGTTCATTCAGAGTAATAAAAAGACCGAAGTTAATTCTCCGGTCAGTTCGTGGGGAAGAAGGGACTTGAACCCTCACGATGTTTCCATCAACGGATTTTAAGTCCGTTGCGTCTACCGATTCCGCCACTTCCCCATGAAAGAAATGGAGGTTCGTGCCGGAGTCGGACCGGCGCTCACAGAGTTGCAGTCTGTTGCCTTACCACTTGGCTAACGAACCATCCTCACTTACGTGCTAAATAAGTATAGCTAAATTCAAAGAATAATGCAATACAAAGAAATTTCTTTCAGAATCAAACAGGAAGGGATTCTTGTCCCCTCCTGTGTGATAATTACTGTATTTTCACCTTATTCCAGAGGTCTGACAATTGTCTTGTTAATTCTTTGTTGTAATGGAACACTTCATCTTTAGGACCATCTGTTCTCGGCTTATAGGCCGGGTTTTCAAAATAATCACCATCCGGTCCGGATAAATAATCTTCTACATCCTGTCTGACTGGTGTATAGCCAACCCATTCAGAATTAGCAAGCTGTGTATTGTAGCTGATCATGTAATTAATGTAATCATTGGCTAAAGGAACACAGGAAGCATTCTTCGGTATGACCATACCATCAACCCATTTATTGGTTCCCTGCTTTGGTTCTATCCATCCCATATCCATGTTTTCAGATAATACGTATGCCGCATCTCCGGAATACATAATGGCAATTGCCTTCTCATAGTTGGCCATGCCGTCAATAATATCATCTGTTACATAAGCCGGTTCCATGGTCTCATTCATCTTACGAAGCCATTTATAGGCTTTCTGAATCTGATCAGGATCATCTGTATTCATAGAATATCCTAACGCTTTAAAAGCAACCATAAAGCCATCACGCTGGGAGTCATAGAAAAAGATATTGTTTTTATACTTTGTGTCTCTGAGAATATTCCAGCCTTCTTTTTCTATTGTCTTCTGATCTACGATCTGCTTATTGTAAACAAGACCAACTGTTCCCCAGAAATACGGTATGGAATAGACACCATCCGGGTCGAATGCTTCGCGCATTTCTGTCACGGCAGGATTCAGATCCTTTTCATTTGGAATCTTTGATTTATCAAGCGGCTGCAGCATATCCTCACTGATCATTCTTTCAATCATATAGTCTGAAGGAACGATAACATCATAGGCTGATCCACCTAACAGTTTTGTATACATCATTTCATTGGATTCAAATGTATCGTAGTTAACTCTTGCATTATACATTTTTTCAAAATCCGAATTTACATTTTCACCGATATATTCACCGGCGTTATATACATTGATGACGTTGCAGCCATATTCTTTTTTGGCATCCTTAACCTGCTTTACTTCGTTGGAGGCAGAGGAACCGCATCCGCTTAATACGACTGTCATGCCGAACACGAGAGATGCATTAGTGATTTTCTTCAACAGCATGTTTCTTTGCCTTCCTTTCTTTAATGACTGGCACTACATTGACAATGATTAATACTGCTGTAACAACATAAACAATAATGGCAGATAAAGCATTGATTGTAGGATTTACTCTTTTTACATTGGAATATACATAGATAGAGATATTGGAGACACCAGGACCAGTCGTAAACAGGGATATGACAAAGTCATCAAATGACATCGAGAAAGCTACTAAGGCACCAGCTATAATACCCTCTTTAATCTGAGGAATAATGACTTTAAACATAGCCTGCCATGGTGTACAGCCAAGATCCATTGCGGCATCCGCAAGATTAGGATCCAGTCTTCTGAGACGTGGCGTAACACTTAGCATCACATAAGGAATACAGAACGCAATATGTGCTAACAGCATCGTCGTAAAGCCTGTTTTAATACGTAAGGAAGTAAAGAAAAGCATGAAGCCAATCGCTGTAACAATCTCAGGATTCAGCATTGGAAGATTATTTACCTGTGTAATTAATTCCCTGATGATCTTTCTGGACTTAGACATACCGATTGCCGTAATTGTTCCGACAAATGTCGATATGATTGTCGCAAGAACGGCAATGATTACGGTAGTTGCTATCGCTTCCATAATGGATCTGTTAGCAAACATGGATTCATACCATCTGGTTGAAAAACCGGTGAATCTTGTCAATGACTTGGAACGATTAAAGGAAAAGAATACAACATAGATAATCGGAAGGTAAAAGAATACTGCAATAAGAACCAGCCAGATTTTGCTGAAGATGCCTGTCTTTTTATTACTCATTCTGATGCCTCCTTAGGTTCTTTATCCAGTTTTCTTGTAATAAACATGGATATGAGAATAATCACAGCCATGATTAAGGAAATTGCAGAACCGAAGTTCCAGTCACCTGTAGATACAAAGTAATCTTCAATCAGGTTGCCGATCAGAATATACTGTCCACCGCCTAATAACTTCGGAATGAAGAAAGAAGATACTGCCGGTAAGAATACTAAAGTAATACCGGAAACCACACCACTTAAAGAAAGCGGCAGCGTAACTCTAAAGAATGTCTGTCTGTCGTCAGCACCCAGGTCATGCGCTGCTACGATGAGTGAAGGATCTATCTTGGAAAGAGCAGTGTATATCTGCAGGATCATATATGGCAGGAAGTTATATACCATGCCGATATAAACACGTATTTCAGAAGAAACACCAAATCTGCTGAGAATACCCTTCCAGGCATATGTTCTTACAAGCATATTGATCCACATGGGAAGAGTGACTAACAGCACTGCTAATCCCTGACTCTTTGGCTTTAAGCGGGCCATGATATATGCGGTAGGATAGCCAATGGCAATGCAGATAACAGTTGTGACAAAAGCCATCACAAGTGAACGCCACATGACAGATGGAAAGATAGCATCTGAGAAAAAGCGGGCAAAATTACTTAATGTAAACTGAAATGTCAGTACATCATTTCCCTGTACGGTAAAAGCATACAGAACGATCATCAGCATCGGGACAACAATCATGATTGTCATCCAGATCATATATGGAATAACAAGTTTAGAAAATGATTTCATTGTCTTACCCCATCTTTCTCATGACATGGATATCTTCCGGTTTCCAGACAAGACCTACTCTTTCCCCTTCTTCAATACGGTCCGTTGTTTCAATCTTTAATTCTCTTCCCTGTGTGGAGAAAGTAACCGGATAGTCTCCTTCGGTAATATTTTCGTCATCAAAGTCATATTTAACATCCCAGATCTCTACTTTGGAATTATCTTCAGTAGACCATGCATACGCATCTGCCCAACGAATCAGATCTGTATCCAAAGCAACGGATTCCTTGATTTCATCCACTGTCTTATAGAAATCAAATGCCTGAATCATTTCTTCATTTTCCGTGTCTTCAACCGTATGCGGCTTCATGACATTGATGGTAATCGTAATAGAAGTGTTATTATCTGTTGAAAATGTACACTTGTATTTTCCTACTTCAGGCTTTACATCATAGTCAACATGAGAAATGGAAATATCCTCATCTTCATCATTCCATGCCTGGGCATTGGCTCTTGCGATGACTTCTGAATCTGTCAGTTCATCGACATCTTCCAGATCCATGGCAAATGAAGAAGCACTGATTTTCTCATGGGCTGCCTTATTTACAACATCATGTTCACCGGTAACATGCATAATGACAGTCTTCTGGGTACCGGAAGAAGTTTCCGCAATCACTTCGTAGTGAACGCCTTTGAAAAGAACTGATTTGACTTCACCGTTTAATAAACCACGGTTGCGTGGAACAATATCGATATCTTCCGGCCGGATGACAATATCAACCGGTTCATTTTCAGAAAAGCCATAATCTTCACATGCATAATCCACATCATCAAAGGAAACCAGATTATCACGCTTCATAATTCCATCAATAATATTTGAATCACCAATGAATCTTGCACAATATTCATTAACAGGTGTGTTATAGACTTCTATCGGTGTCCCGATCTGTTCAATCATGCCGTCTTTCATAATGACAATCTTGTCAGACATCGTTAAAGCTTCTTCCTGATCATGTGTGACAAAGATAAATGTAATACCTACTTCCTGCTGAATTTCTTTTAACTCAACCTGCATTTCCTTACGCAGATTCTTATCCAACGCAGAAAGAGACTCATCCAGTAAAAGCACTCTTGGTTCATTGACAAGAGCTCTAGCGATTGCGACACGCTGCTGCTGTCCACCTGACATTAACGTAACATCTCTGTGTTCAAAGCCTTCCAGACCAACCAAAGAAATCATACGGCTTACTTTCTGGTCAATGATATCCTTCGGCTGTTTTTTGATTGTTAAGCCAAATGCAATATTGTCATATACATCGAGATGCGGAAACAGAGCATAGTGCTGGAATACCGTATTGACATCTCTTTTGTAGGCAGGAATAGACGCAATATCTTCTCCATCCATAATGACATGGCCTTCATCTGGTTCCAGAAAGCCTGCAATGATTCTTAATAATGTAGTCTTACCGCATCCTGAAGGACCTAATAAAGTCACGAATTCATTTTCTTCAATATCCAGATTAATCCCCTTTAAAACAATCTGGTTATCAAACTGTTTTACTATATTCTTGATTTCAATGAGTTTCTTTGCCATAGATTCTATCCTCTTTCTCTTTGTATCAGAATTCCGGTGGTGTACTGATCCACAGAACGCTTGCTTTCTTGCTTGAATGATTTTCAATACGGTGGGCCAGATCGCCCTTTATATAAAAGGTTTCTCCTTTTTTGACAGGAGTCCCCTTTTTCTGTTTGCCTCTTACAAGGACAATTCTCCCGGATAAAACAAATCCCAGTTCTTCCCCTTCATGCGGTTCAATAATCTTTGAAGAACAGCCCGGCTCAATATCCAGAATCAACGGTTCCATTGCATTCTTCTGGGCATTTGGAACGATCCACTTTACCTGGTAACCTTCCTGTTCATCTATAAACATGTCATTTTCACCAAAGACAATCTGTTCACTGCCTTCTTCTGAGAAGAATTGCGACATGGTTACACCTAACGCTTCCGCAATATCCTCTAATGTCTGGATCGATGGTGATGTCAGATTACGTTCCAGTTGTGACAGAAATCCCTTTGATAATTCCGTTCGCGAGGCAAGCTCCTGTAATGTCAGATCATTGCGTAAGCGCAATTGTCTGATCCTTTCCCCTATGTCAATCATGTCTCCTCCGTGTTTTCTTTTGCTAAACAAAAAATAACTTTTCACAAAACCCTGTACATTATGTCACCAACAGATTTCATATGCAAGATATTTCTTAACTTTTTGTTTAGAATCTCTAAACTAACAAAGCATAAAAAAAGCAGATCGCTCTGCTTTTTCTTTATCTTGCCTTATTGACTGTTTCCAGAAGTGCTTCCTTAGGCTGAAAACCAACTGTCTGGCCTGCAACCTCACCATTCTTGAATGCAATCAGAGCCGGGATAGACATGATGCCATAGCGCTGGGCAATTTCCGGATTATCATCCACATTTACCTTAACAAATTTGACATCCTTTACTTCATTGGAAATTTCTTCTACAAGCGGGCTGACCATCTTGCATGGTCCGCACCAGTCTGCGTAGAAATCAACAAATACAGATTTATTATCTTTTAAAATCTGATCATATTCAGCACTGTTCTTAACAATATCCATTGTACATACCTCCTTGTCTAATGCTACTTCAGTATGCCATGTTTGGAAACTTTTACAAAGTGATATGCTCAGAAGATTGTAATTGCATAAGAGGTATGGAAAGTATCATGCGGTTTGAGAATCTTTGTGCCTTCTCTTTTCTCAAACGGTACTTTGTTTTCTCTGAAGTCGGTATGAGAATGCCATGGTTCCAGACATACAAATGGTGCATACGGACTCCAGAAAGCGATCCATTCATAATCGTGGAATGTGACAGTTACACCATGCTTTCCATTGGTTAAAGATGCTTCGGTACTCTTAGGATCCGCAATAATGATCGTATTATTCAATGCATTTCTTTCCAAATCAATATGATCACAATTACGCATATGCGTGTTCTCGAAATCGGATGTTTCCGGATGATTCAGCTGGATGTAATAGCCTTCAAACTTACCACCGTTTACAGGACAGTTAAAAGCCGGATGCAGGCCGAAATTAAACGGCATATCCTCATCATTGTCATTTGTGATGGCATAGGAGATTTCTACTGTCTTCCCCTTTAATTCATAGCGAATATGCATTGTGAAATGAAACGGATACTGTTTTAGTGTTTCACTGGAATCTTTTAACTCCATGACAATATGGTTCTGATCATGTTCAATGCATGTGAAATCAGAGTGTCTTGTAAAGCCATGATTACCGGTCTTATATTCTTTTCCATTAATATGAAGGATCTTATCCCACGTACTGCCTACCATTGGAAATAAGGTTGGATTGCGGCCACTCCAGTACCGTGGATCACCCTGCCACATATATTCATTCTGATCTTCTTTGTCTTTAAAACTGTGAATTTCGGAAGCGTGTTCATCCACGGTCACAACCGCTTCATCATTTTCCATTGTGAATGCTGCCATGTTTTTTCCTCCTGGACATCTCTGATGTCATTATATCTGATTAAACAGCATGATGAAACCATTGTGTGAATTTGTTAACTTTTCACAAAGTTGTGGCAGAAACGATTGAATGGGGTTACACTATTTTACGGTATTACAGGAGGTATTTATAAATATGGCATTTATCGATGGAATTAAAGCCAAGGCAAAAGCAGACAAGAAAACGATTGTTCTGCCTGAGTCAGAAGATGAAAGAGTTATCAGAGCTGCCGCAGAGGTTATGAAGGAAGGCACGGCAAATCTGATCCTGCTTGGAAACAAGGACGAAATCAAGACAAGTGCAGATAAGCTTGGAGTTGATTTAAGCGGTGTACAAATCGTTGATCCTGAAACAACAGACAAGCTGGACACATATGTCAATGTCCTTTATGAAGCAAGAAAACATAAGGGAATGACCCCGGAAAAGGCTAAGGAAACATTACTCTCTGATAAGACAATGTTTGGTGTTGTTATGTTAAAGAATGGTGATGCGGATGGACTGGTATCCGGCGCATGTCATTCTACAGCCAACACATTAAGACCTGCTTTACAGGTTCTTAAGACAGCCCCTGGCAAGAAGATGGCATCCGGATTCTTTGTCATGGATGTTCCGGATTGTGATCTTGGTGATCATGGCACATTTGTATTTGCGGATTGTGCGCTGAATCAGGATCCTGACTCTGATCAGCTGGCCGCTATTGCCGCTGATTCTGCCGAGTCATTTGAAAGCCTTGTCGGCGGACATGCAAAGGTTGCTTTCCTCTCACATTCTACCAAGGGTTCCGCAAAGCATCCGTTAGTAGATAAGGTTGTCAATGCCGTCAAGAGTGCACATGAAAACTATCCGGATCTGGATTGTGATGGTGAATTGCAGCTGGATGCGGCTATTGTTCCGGAAGTTGCAGCTCTGAAGGCACCGGGAAGTACTGTTGCAGGTCATGCCAATGTATTGATCTTCCCTAACATTGATGCCGGTAACATCGGTTATAAGCTCGTACAGAGACTTGGCAAAGCTGATGCCTATGGACCAATGCTGCAGGGTCTTGCAAAGCCTGTTAATGACTTATCCAGAGGATGCTATTGGCAGGATATTGTCGGTGTTGTAGCGATTACAGCAGTGCAGGCTCAGTTAGCAGAAAAGTAAATGACTCTGATCCCGGATTTCCGGGATCTTTTTTTGAAACTAAAAACCGGGTAAAGTTTTAAACTCTATCCGGCTTTTAAAAATACATATTATTTATCCGCAATGATATCTCCGACAATCAGACCATTGGCTGCGGCCTGGGATAAGGATCTGGTGAATCCTGCGCCATCTCCTAATGCATAGATGTCTTTAGCTGCCTTTAATTCAAACTTCTCTGCTTCAGGCCTGGCAGAATAGTACTTGCATTCCACACCATACAGAAGTGTATCTTCATTTGCCGTGCCAGGTGCTACTTTGTCCAAAGCATGCAGTGTTTCAATGATGTTATCCAGCTGACGCTTAGGCATGCATAATGATAAATCTCCCGGAACTGCATCTAAAGTAGGTCTTACCGAAGACTGCTGCAGACGAGACGACGTTGTTCTTCTTCCCTTTTCAAGATCGCCAAGTCTTTGGACAAGAACATAACCGCCGCTGATCTTATTAGCTAAAGATGCAACATATCTTGCATATTCCACCGGCTGATCAAATGGTTCTGTAAAGAACGTAGAAGATAGTAATGCAAAGTTGGAATTATCAGACTGCTTTGCTTTATCCTTATAGGAATGACCGTTTACGGTTAATACTCCATCACTGTTTTCCGTGACAACATAGCCTCTTTCATTGAAACAGAACATTCTGGTTCTGTCTCCATAATGCCCGTTCTTAAAGTAGATCTTAGGTTCATAAATACGGGATGAAAAATGTTCCCATACTTCATAAGGAAGTTCTACTCTGACACCGATATCCACCTGATTATTCGTACGCTTGATCTGATACTTGTTGCACCATTTTTCAAACATACCGTTGCCTACTCTGCCTACCGCAAATACAATCTTCTTCCCCTTTACCGAATGCTTTTCACCATTCTGGGTAAATAACACCTCATGGCTGTCACGATCTACATCTTCTACAACAGCCTGTGTTTCAATCTGTACTGCTCCATCCATGGAATGGACAAAGTTAAGCATTGTTGAATAGTTGGCATCTGTTCCCAAATGCTTTACTTCTGCCTGCTGCATATGCAGATCATACTTTAAACAAAGTGTCTTCAGCTCATTGTCAGGTTCATAGACTTCTTTATCTGCGCCATACTTCACGAGAATATCATCTGCCTGATGAATGTAATCCAGGACTTTATCAGGATCCATTACATTCGGCAGCCATCCGCCATATTCCGTAGTGATGTTATACTTTCCATCACTGAAGGCACCCGCCCCGGCAATTCCTTCCATAATGGCACAGGGATTGCACTTGATGCATTTCTTTACCTTTCCGGTAAGAATCGGGCAGCTTCTGTTTTCCAATGCCTTTCCTCTTTCCAATATCAGTACGGAAAGATCTTTCCTCTTTTCACATAAGCGGTAGGCACACATCAATCCGCCTATACCGCCGCCGATAATCACGACATCATATTCACTCTTGTAACTCATGTATTACTATTTCCTCCCCCGCTCTGGCCATGGGGTTATCCGGTCACCTTTGACGAGCCATGCCTGTTCCGATAGTTCAGCAAGTGGTGTATCGGAGAGAGAATCCGAATAGAAATTCTCTATCTTCTGATCCGCAGCCACTTCTTTAAACCGTCTAACTTTCTCTTTTCCATGACAATTCAGACCTGTATACTTTCCGGTCTTTGGATCTACGACAGAAGCCATAACATACTGAATACCAAGCTTTGCGCAGAATCTCTTGATTGTAAACTCTGGTGAAGCAGAGATAACCATATCATCTGCTTTCTGCTGTTTCTTATAAAAATCTTTTACATGATTCATATGAGAATCTACAAATGCATCTGCTGTCTTATCCATGTCTTTCACAAAGACAAACATATGATACAGGTTCTCCTTGAATGTCTGCTTACTGATAATATGACATCCCCATAAGACCGCACAGATAACCGTTCTCGGTATGCTTAATAATGTCAATGGACGATGTATATACAGCCACCCTACAAATTGTGCTGTAGAATCTCCACGGTAAATCGTATTGTCCCAATCATAAACATTCATGGTTTCTCTACCTCCTCAGTCCTGGTATTCTGATCTATCAGGTCTGTATACAGACCGGATGGTGAATGCAGATAACTGCCTATATGTCCAAACAGTGTTGCAAAAACCAATACAAGTTCCAGAACCCATTGTCCGATAACAGTCCATTCAAACTGCCGGTATATCCAGTAAAAAATCATAATATCCGTAAATGGATTAAAGATAATTTCAAATGCACAGGCATATCCTTCCAGACCTACAATTTCACTTAACATTCCCATGCATAAAGGATTGATAAAGAATACAACCATGCCAAGGAAGATACTGCGGATCAGGTTTTCCTCATTTGTATGAGCACGGATCAGGAATACAATCAATCCACTCCAGCGGAATATATCCAGAATAATATCGATAACCGAATGATCCAGGAACAGATAACTGCGTATCGGTTTACCTGAGAAGTAAGCAATATAGTGTGAGTATTCAATGCCATATCCCGGCACAAAGAAACGCAGAATAAAAGATCCTATCAGAAATATAACCGGTATACCGATATAGAATATCCGCCAGCAGTGATCCATCAGAAAATCTTCTATACGGATCATATGTCTGTATACATCTTTACGATATCTGGCAAAAAGAAATACAAAGTAAACAAAAGTCAGACCTTCCGCCGCAAGAACAGAATATCTGCTTAACCAGGCAGATGTATATCCGATTACCGGAATCAGGAATGTAGAAAGGTCAAACAATACTCTGACTTTACGAATGTGAAGCAGATATACCCCGATCAGATATATCAGTTCTACGGAAATCATATAGAATCCCTTATTGGTAAATAAGCCTGCCGCAATAAAGAAAACGATCAGATATTTCAGATTCTCCTGCTTTGATTTCAGCCATTCATAACAGGTAAACAGAATCAGGGCAATAAATACAGGTCTCCAGATACTGTTATCATATGCAGCTGTAATCTTCCAGCTGTAAAACAAAGAATAGAAAACCATCATGAAGATCAGGGTAAAGCGGAACCATGGATTACCAATCTGGAAACTGTCAACAATATCCAGTATCAGCATGACGGATATCGCATTTACAGTTAAGGCAAGAAACAAAGACACCATGCCTTTATTACCACTAAAAAGCCAGAAGAAAAAGCCTTTAAATAAGTCAAAGCCCTGCAATGTAGAACCAGTAACATAATGTGTTTTCAATACTTCATGATTGAATGTAAGAACATCCGGTAACAGAGGCATATGCAGTCCTGATATATATAGAATTACAATCAGCAAAGCCGAGGCAAGCAGAATATAAATACTACGTGGTCTCCATAAAGCATGCCATACTTCCTTATACCTTCTGATCAACATGCATAAAGCAATCAGAAATACTAAGATAGTAGAACCTCTTACCGCAGCCCCGCTTCCATGCATGAGCATTTTTGGCAGATACAGTAGTTCCAATACAGAAAACATAGCCGCAAGTCCCAATGGAGCAGTAAAGCCTTTGACATTTATATACCATCTTTCTGATATCCACTGCCCGGTGCCTTCAGCAAGTAATATCAGAAGAAAAGCTGTAATAACCGATATCAGCATAAATCTCCTGTTAATACATTCGTAACTTGTTTATTATAGCCTGAAAGATATAAAGAGACAAAAAAAAGAAAGGCATAATCTTTCGATTATACCTTTCCAAGAGGACAACAGAACTCTGTTTCAGATTAATACTGTGGAGCAGCCTGTGCAGCAGCTGCATTATCCTTAGAAGGAATATCAGCTACAGCAGCTTCAGTAGTAATGAACAGACCAGAGATACTTGTTGCATTCAGTAATGCACTTCTTGTAACCTTGGTAGGATCGATAATGCCATTCTTGTACATATCAATCCATTCACCTGTTCTGGCATTGAAGCCAATGTTCTCATCAGCATTCAGCTGCTTCTCAAGAATTTCACTTCCATCATAACCTGCATTCTCAGCAATCTGCTGGATAGGTTCCTTCAAAGCTTCCAGAACAACATTCATACCTCTCTGCTCATCAACTACATCACTCTTCAGAGAGTCACGTACATCTCTGTATGCCTGGATTAATGCCAGACCGCCGCCGCTTACAACGCCTTCTTCAACAGCAGCCTTTGTAGCATTCAGAGCATCTTCAATACGAAGCTTCTTATCCTTTAACTCAGTTTCAGTTGTAGCACCAACTTTGATCAGAGCTACACCATTTGTCAGTTTGCCAAGTCTTTCAGCAAGCTTCTTCTTGTCATAGTCGCTGGTTGTGTTCTCCATTTCAGCCTTGATTTCAGAGATTCTCTCCTGAACAGCGGCCTTATCACCATTACCGTCAATAATTGTTGTCTTATCCTTGCCAACAACAACCTTCTTAGCAGATCAGAGCTACACCATTTGTCAGTTTGCCAAGTCTTTCAGCAAGCTTCTTCTTGTCATAGTCGCTGGTTGTGTTCTCCATTTCAGCCTTGATTTCAGAGATTCTCTCCTGAACAGCGGCCTTATCACCATTACCGTCAATAATTGTTGTCTTATCCTTGCCAACAACAACCTTCTTAGCAGAACCAAGATCTGTGATCTTCATATCAGCAAGAGACTGATTCAGATCCTTTGCGAAGAAGTTAGCACCAGTCATAGCAGCAATATCCTGTAACTGATCCTTCTGGTTATCACCAAAGCCAGGAGCCTTTGTAGCAACGAGGTTGAATGCACCACGCAGTTTGTTGATAACAAGTGTACCGATAGCATCGTTATCATAGTCATCAGCAATCATCAGTAATGGTCTATGGCTCTTGACGATCTCTTCCAGTACAGGTAACAGATCCTGAATGCTTGTAACCTTCTGATCTGTAACCAGAATTAACGGATTATCCAGAGTAACTTCATTCTTTTCATGATCATCTACGAAGTATGGGGAAACATAGCCCTTGTCATACTGCATACCTTCTGTCATTTCCAGGGAAGTCTCAAAGTTTCTGGATTCATCAACATTGATGACACCATCATTGCCAACCTTCTCCATAGCTTCAGCAATGATATTACCAATTTCTTCACTGCCGGAAGAAATTGTAGCGATGTTCTTGACATCATCGTTTGTTTCAACCTTGTGGCTTCTGTTCAGAAGATCATCAGCGACTGTCTTGGCAGCCTTCTCCATGCCTTCTCTCATTAATACAGGGTTAGCGCCCTTGTCTACCTGACGGAGACCGTTTGTGATCATGGACTGTGTCAGTAATGTAGCTGTTGTAGTACCATCACCAGCTGTCTCATTGGTGTTGTTAGCTGCTTCATATACAAGCTTTGCGCCCATGTTCTCAAACTTATCTTCCAGTTCAATCTCCTTGGCGATTGTAACACCATCATTGGTGATTACTGGTGAACCATAGCTCTTTTCCAGAACAACATTTCTGCCCTTAGGGCCTAATGTTACCTTGACAGCATCAGCAAGTTTATTTACGCCATCAAGCATGCCCTGACGGGCTTCCTTAGAATATTTGATTTCCTTAGCCATTTTGATTTACCTTCTTCCTTACTTCTCTACTACAGCAAGAATATCTTCAGCTGTGATTAACAGGTAATCCTTGCCTTCATCTTTCACATCAGTTCCAGAATACTTTTTATAAATAACTTCCTGACCTTCCTTCAGATCAATTGGTGTCACCTTGCCATCATCACCAGTTTTACCCGGTCCGACAGCAATGACAATACCATGGCTAGGTTCTTCCTTAGCCTCTTTGGTTGTCAGAATAATGCCGCTTTCTGTCTTTTCTTCTTCTTTGACTTTTTCCAAAACAACATAATCATGTAATGGTCTTAACATGTCTATCTGCCTCCTGTTATGTCTTAGCACTCATCTTTTCTGATTGCTAACACAGGTTATTATAAGCATTACTGGCACTAAGTCAATAGGAGTGCTAAAACTTTTATAAGAAATTTATAGTACAATAATTTCATGTCCGAAATCAGTCTTAAATTGTTTCACGATAGTGAACTGCTGCCAGTACTATTGGCATGCATGATATTCAGTGTATTTATTGTCCTGTTGTTCCATTTCATACCCCATCATAAGAAGTCTGATGAAACCCATTATACCCATGCAGACTGGCGTAATCTTATTCTGATTACAGGTATCTACGCCATTGTCTCTTTCTGGCAATTGGGCAGTTTTACTATGCCTGTTACTACCTGGCAGCCGACAACAGATACAGGTGTACAGGATATTATTTTCAGGTTAGATAAAGATACGGCATTTGATGCTGTCTATACCTTCTATGGAGAAGGAGACAATAACAGCAACCCGGATACTTATCAGCTTGGTACAGAAAGCATGCAGATATATGGATCAGATGATAATAAAGACTGGCATGAAATAACGACCCTGGAAAAAGGAAGTATCTATGAATATACCATTACCGAAGGAAGCTGGAATTACCGGTATATATGGTTGCGGTGCAATTCCAGAGACTCTTCTTTATCTGAAATTGCATTCCGTTCCAAAGATCATACACATTTCTTACCTGTTTCGGTTTATATGGATGCTTCTGAGAATTCAGATTATCCTGCATCCTTGCTGATTGATGAGCAGAATAAGGTAAGTATGTATCCTACATACATGAATGAAGCTTACTTTGATGAAATCTATCACCCGCGCAATGCCTGGGAGATTGCTAACGGAGAAGATATGTACGCAACCGTACATCCTCTGCTTGGCACAAACCTGATTGCATTATCCATTCATATATTGGGTAATTCACCATTAGCATGGAGACTTCCGGGATGGTTGTTTGGAGTCATGCTGATACCAATGTTTTATGCAATCACAAAGAAACTGTTCCATAAAACTGACTTATGTACAATTGGTGCTGTATTACTGGCTGGTGACTTCATGCATTTAACAACCAGCCGTATTGCAACCTTAGAACCATTCAGTGTTTTCTTCATACTGTTAATGTTCTATTTCATGATTTCATATATACAGACGAGTTTCTTTAAAACTGACTTTGCAAAGCAGATACGTTTATTAGCATTCTGTGGTATTTCCATGGGGTTAGCCATAGCTACAAAGTGGACTGGCTGCTACAGTGCAGTGGGACTTGCCATACTGTTATTTGCCTATTGGATAAAATCATGGCATGAATACAAACAGTTAAAGAAGACGGACGTACCGGAATTAAAAAAGAGAATAAAGGATTTCCCACTTCATTTCTGGATTACATTCTGCTTATGCTTTGTATTCTTTATTCTGATTCCGGTATTGATTTACTGTTTCAGCTACCTTCCGGATAAAGTATGGAAAGGTGATACATGGTCTTTTGCCAATGTATGGAAACAGGCAGAATATATGTATAACTACCATATCAATTTAAATGCCACGCACCCATATTCCAGTACCTGGAACCAGTGGATCTTTGATATAAGACCTATCTGGTATTACTTCGGAACCGGTGCCAATGGCCTGTATCACAGTATTTCCTGTTTCTCAAATCCATTGATGACCTGGGCTGCACTACCATCCATCATCTATGTCCTGATAGAAACGTTCCGGAAAAAGGATCAGAGTGCATGGGTAATCTTAATCGGATATATCACAGCCCTGGCACCATGGATGATCATCAAACGCTGTGTATTTGCCTATCACTTCTACCCTACTTCTTTCTTTGCAATATTAGCCATTGTCTATGCATGCAGGGCATTATTGAAAATTGGTAAAAGCGGTAAAGTGATCATTATGATTTATCTGGTTTTATATGTTTATCTCTTCTTTGCCTTCCTGCCGGTTACTGCCGGATTTGGCACAACTCTCGATACAATCCATAGTCTGGAGTGGTTTTCAACATGGTACTTTGGATAAAGAAAAGTCTTCAAAAACATGGCCTGAACCTGCTTTATGCACTGGTCATAACCTGTGTATTGATGCTGCCATACATCACGAAAGATTTCCTGCCAATAGAGCATGATACATTCTTTCATGTTTCAAGAATTGAGCAGTTATCTAAATCCATCCATAGTGGGAATCTGCTTCCGGCTGTTTATCCTTATGAAAACAATGGTTATGGCTATGCAAGTCCTCTGTTTTACTGTGACTTTCTACTGATCCCCTTTGCCTTATTACACTTAGCCGGATGTTCCCTTGCCTTCAGTTATAAGGCGGCTGTCTTTACTGCCTCTTTTCTTTCGTGTCTCTCAATGATGCATCTGATGAATACCTTATGTCATAAGCGTTCTGCTTCATGGATCTCAGCTGCAGCATATCTTTTTGCCAATTACCATATTACAGATATCTATGTAAGAGGTGCTCTTGGAGAAATATTTGCTTTTGTTTTCCTTCCCTGCGTGATTGAAGGGATGTACAGAATTCTCTATACAGAGAATACAGGAAATGACAGGTATCTTGGTTTTGCCCTTGCCGGATTATGCTTATGCCATAATCTGACATTCCTGATGGGATCTGTTTTATGCATCATTCTGTTTCTGATCAGTTTAAAGCAAGTGACCAGAGACAGGATAATAGCGCTTGTTAAAGCAGTTATCATGGCTTTCCTTTTAAGCTGTTTCTTTACTCTTCCTATGCTGGAACAGTTATCTGATCAGAAATATATTCTGAATTACTATGGTGAAACAAGTGATCTTGGCTCAGGTTCCATGGCATTCTGGCAATATTTTGTGAATAAAACCATATTCGGATATTCTGGCAATGCATTGCCTCATGAGCAGACAATGACAGTAAACATCGGCTGGTTTCTGACCTTTGCGCCATTATTGTGGCTGCTTGTTAAGAAAGATATCCGAAGTGAGCATACATTTATCACAAAGCTGATGATTACGGGCTATATATTCATGTTTCTGCCCTGTTCTCTGATTCCATGGAACGATCTTTCATTTTTGAGGATCATGCAGTTTCCATGGCGCCTGAATACCATCGCAATGGTTTTATTAACGATTCCGGCAGGTGCTTCTATTGCATTCCTGATCACTCAGAAATACGTATGGACTATTGTACCGGTAGTTATGAGTATGGAATGTCTGTACCATGTTGTGCCCGTTTATACAAGAACATTCGGATTAACCTCTGAAACTACCTGGAAAGATGTCTTAAATGGTAAGCTTTGTGATCCATGCTACAGTGCCTATTATGTCAGAGTAGAACTTGCCGGAGGTGATTATCTGCCTCTTTCATCTCCTGATTTCAGACAAAGAGACTATGTCATCCGGGATGAAGAAGATATGCCTCTTGAAGCAGAAATCATCAGAAAAGACAACACCTTAAGTTTTACAACTCCTGAAACTTATAAAGATGTTGTCCTTCCTTTAACGTATTACAAAGGCTATCACCTGTATGATTCCAGTCAGAAAGAAATACCTGTTCATGAATCAGACAATGGTATGGTTTCCGCAAAGAATCTGAAAGCCGGAAGTTATATCTGCATATATAAAAACACACCATTGCGGAATGCATCCATAGCTATATCTGCTCTATGCCTGCTCTTCTGTATGATTCCTTTCAGAAAACCGCATTAATTGTGAATCCGTTTCCAGATTCTTGCCTCATAGGCATTTAATTGTGTTCCATAAACCTGCTTAGGCCATATTAATTCATACGCATTGCTGACTTTCCAGCCATTTACAGTTTTATCAGAAAGATTGCAGTCAATGATAAAGTCACCGTTATCATCATACCTCTCATAGGTAAATCTGTTTTTCACCTTACATAAGACTTTGAAGTTACCGTATATCAATGTCTTATGTTTTTTTCTGAAATGAATCAGATACCGGTATGCATTCGTCACTTCTTCATCCGGATATTGTCTTAAGGAAGATTTTTCTTCTTCATTCCATGGCAGCATTCTTCTGGCATGGTCTCTAGTTCCGGCAAGGATTGTATGCCACGCCTCTTCTCTGGTTTTTCCTTTCTCCTGTAATTCCTTAAAGTAATTAATGGATTCTACATCCTGTATTTCATCAATATCATGGAAAGCATAATTGGTTAATCCCATTTCATCACCCTGATAGACAAATGGTGTTCCCTTTAAAGTAAACTGCATGACCGCTAAAAGCATTTCAATTTCCTTACGATACCTGGAATCAGGATCAATCTTGGATACCATCCTTGGATTATCATGGTTGTTATAAAACAAGGTCATCCAGCAGTTATTACCGTAATGTTCTTCCCAGTCAATGATATAGTCCCGATAATAGTTAAGATCATACCGGTAGTCATCCCAACGGACATGACCTGGTGTTTCCAGATGGTCAAAAGAGAATACCATATCCAGTTCTCTTCTTTCTTCTCCTGTAACTAAGCGGCTCATCTTCATGCCTAGTCCTGGTGTTTCCCCTACTGAGAAAGCATGATGAGGCGCAAAGGCATTTTCATGGAGTTCATGAAGATATTCATGAAGACGGGAACCATAGTAATAATGTTCTATACCTGTGTAGCCCATTAATTTACCAATGGATTCATCTCCATCGGGAAGCCCTGCATCTTTGGAAATATAATTGATAACATCTAATCTGAAGCCGTCAACACCCTTATCCAGCCACCAGTTGACCATATCTGAAACACCTTTACGTACACCTTGTTCATCCCAATTGAGATCCACCTGTTTTCTGGCAAATAAATGCAGAGCCTGTTCTTCATTATGTCCATATGTACTCCAGGCAGAACCTGAGAAGAAAGAAGTCCAGTTATTGGTTTTCTCTCCTTTTTTACGGATGAAATAATAGTTTCTGTATGGTGAATCCGGATCGTTTACAGCAGATTGAAACCACCGGTGTTCATCCGAAGTATGATTCACCACAAGATCCATAATCAGCTTCATATCCCGTGAATGCGTCTCATGCAATAAAGCATCAAAATCTTCCATGGTTCCGAAATCAGGATTGATTCTGCGGTAGTCACGGATATCATAGCCATTATCTGCCATTGGTGAATCATACACAGGAGAGAGCCATATGCAGTCAACCCCAAGATCCTTCAGATAATCTAATCTGGTGATAATTCCCCTGATATCACCAATGCCGTCTTTATTGCTGTCCATGAATGTACGGGGATAGATCTGATAGAAGACAGCTTCTTTCCACCATTGATGTGTCACAAAACCATTTAAAGGTGCTTCTTCACTTTGTTCACTGTTTACTAAAGCAAGAAAGGCATCCCAGAACTCTTCATCTAATACTTTCTTTGTGAATGGAACAAGATGCTTCAGCTTCATAGCGCCGGTTACCGGGTTAGCAATTACCTGCTCCGGTATATTCAGCTGTAATAAGATTTTTGCAAGAATATCATGTCCGACGATGGTACGCCATACATCGGAAATCGTGCTGTTCATTGTAATTGTCTTTTTCATAGTCTTCTCTTTTCTTCATTATTATCGCATATAATAAAGAGTATGAAGAATGATCAGAAGGAAAAAGAAGTCAATAAAGTCTGGAAAACAGCAGCTTATGCCTCTATCCTGCAGATACTGATACCTGTAGGTACCGGCATTGTTTTATTCCTGTTGTTTTTAATGATATTTAAAAACAGACTGGCAGATGGAAATCTTGTTCCTGTCAGTCTGATTCTGGCTTTTCTGTGTACGATAATCATTCAGCTTTGTTTCAAAGTACTATTACGTAAAAAGCATCATAGATAAATCCAGTATCTTTCAATTATGAGATTCTGATAAACAATGTCTCCCTCATAGAATCCACCATTATTCAAAATGACTTTTCGTGATCCTTCATTCCCCTTATGGCAGGTAATCAGAACCTGATCCATACCGAGATTTCTGCATAAAGGCAATGCATCTTTTAACATTCTTGTGGCGATGCCTCTTCTTCTTTCCGAAGGCAGAACAGAGTATCCGATATGGCCGCCATACAAGGCAAGATATTCATTCAGATCATGTCTGATATTCAGCATGCCGGTTACCTTATGGTCACTTTCCCTGACATAAAGATATTCATCAGAAGGAACCATGCCATCCGGGATGTCTTTTCCTTCATGCAGTTTATTCTGTAATGCAATCCATGCGGATATATCATCATACTGATCCAGAAAAGAAGTTCCATCCATAGAAGAATGTTTTTTCATAAAAATCTTACGATAGGCATCAATCTGATCACGGTATGTTTCATCAGGATGAACCAGAAGAAAAGATTCTTTACTGCAGTCATCGTCAATAATATTCATATCGTCTCCCTTACATAAAGGTGCATGTCCTGAAGACATGCACCTGTTGATTATGCTCTTAATTCTGCTTTTAATCTCTGTTTGAGATTATTCAGAATCTTTTCATGAGCGGTATTGATTTCTTCATCAGTCAATGTATGATCAGCCTGATAGGAAACACTTAAGGCTACAGACTTCTTGCCCTCTTCTACATGTTCTCCTTCATAGACATCAAACACATTCTCACCCGCAAGAATCTTCACACCAGAACTGCGGATTGCCTTGATGATGGATTCGGAAGTCACATCACGATCTACAACAATGGCAATATCTCTGGACACAGCCGGATACTTAGGGAGTTCTTCAAAGCGCAGACGTCCGCTCTTTTCCTGTGCGATTACATCCAGATTCAATTCAGCATAGGCAACTCTCTTTGCGTCAAACTTTTCTGCATATGACGGATGCAGTTCACCAAATACACCAAGGAACTTCTTATCAAGATAAATTTCTGCAGAACGGTATGGATGGAAATGTACGGTATCCGTTGTATTTGCCTTGATCTGCAGTCTGCCTTCCGTAAAGCCGCACTTTTGAATCAGGTTCAGAATGATTCCCTTCAAGGCATAGAAATCACCAGGTAAGGAATACCCATGCAGGCGGTCAGACTGCAGATTTCCATCTAACACAATTGCTAATCTTTCCTCTTCACTGTCCTTGCCATAAACCTTGGAGATTTCATAGAATCCCAAATCGGTATTCTGATGAGCTTCATTGTACTGAACAATCTCCATAACTGAATTAATCAGATTGTTTCTGACATACTTTCTGGCTTCACTCATCGGCATAGCCAGCGCGATCGGATCCTTTAATGGTTCAAAGCCATTTGTAACATAGTCTTCATTGACTAATGTATATGTCATGATTTCATTGAGACCAACTGACATCATGGTTTCACGAACGGTTCTTCTTAACTTCTGCATCGGGCTGAGAGAACCGACAGTAGCGGCAATATCCGGTAAGGTAGAACCAAGTGTATCAAAGCCAAGCAGACGGATGATTTCTTCATCAATATCAGCCTGTCCTTCAATATCAATACGATAGGAAGGAATATGACAGGTAATCTCGTCACCATTCACTTCCGGCCTGAAGTTCAGCCACTTCAGTGTATCCACGACTTCATCCATTGTGAAATGTGTTCCTAACAAACCATTGCAATGGGACAATGTTTCAACGACAACCTGCGGCTTATAGTTAAAGTCTCCTGCCTTGACTGTCTTTTCAAATCCGCTTGCATCCGCATATTGACTTAATAACTGTACAGAACGGTCCATTGCCTTCTGCATAGCCATTGTTTCAATGCCTTTTGTAAAGCGCTGGGCTGCTTCTGTGATCAGATTCAGACGGATAGATGTATGACGGATAGAAGCCATATCAAAGTGTGCTGCCTCAACAAAGATACTTGTTGTATTCTCATCAATCATGGATTCTTCTCCACCCATGATTCCGGCAATGCCGGTAGCTTCGCCATTTGTTGTGATTAAAAGATCACCCTTCTGGATATCAAACTCATTGCCATCCAGAGCTGTCATCTTAAGTTCTCTGTCATCTACGACTGTAATTTCATGACCCTTTAATTTACTCAGATCATAGTAATGCAGAGGCTGACCGGTCTCCAGCATAACAAAATTGGAAATATCAACGACATTGTTAATAGAGTTTACGCCAGCCGCATTCAGATACTGCTGCATCCATTTTGGGGATGGTCCTACCTTCACGTGATTAATAACCTTGCCCAGATAGCAGGAACATTTTTCTGTATTTGTGGCTACTTTGAAATCACTGTCTGTACCAACATCAGACTTGCCTTCATAATCCGGTAATGTCACCTTGCGATGAAGAATAGCACCAACTTCTTCGGCCATATTCCACATTGCAGAACAGTCAGCACGGTTAGGTGTCAGAGAAACATCGAGAATCGTATCATCAAGGCCAAGATAACCTAATACATCTTTTTTACCTACCGGTGCATCGGCAGGAAGTTCTTCAATACCGTCTATCTGTTCCTGACGCAGCAGTTTCTTATCTACACCAAGTTCAAACAAAGCACATAACATACCGTTGGATTCCATGCCATGTAACGGCTTGGCCTGAATGGTTCCTCCAGGCAGCTTGGCGCCTGGTAAAGCAACAATGACCTTCAATCCCCTGCGGCAGTTAGGAGCGCCACAGACAATCTGGTACTTTGCATCACCAACATCTGTTATTGTTCTGTGCAGATGTGTTCCTTCTACATCTTCACATTCCACAACTTCACCTATAACAAGTCCTTCAGCCTGGGCCATTGGTTCAATGCCTTCTACTTCAAGACCTGCAGTAGTCATCTTTTCAGCCAGCTGAGCAGGTGTAATATCTGTTAAATCAACATATTCCTTTAACCATTTATAACTTAACTTCATATTCTCTCTCCTCAGTCAAATCTGTTAAATGTCTTTAAGAATCTGACATCATTTGTATAGAAATTACGAATATCATTAATGCCGTATTTCAGCATAGCTACTCTTTCCAGACCTACTCCGAATGCAAATCCGGTTGTCTTCTTCGGATCAAAGCCGTTCATTTCAAATACATGCGGATGTACCATGCCGGCCCCAAGGATTTCAATCCATCCGGAACCCTTGCATACAGAGCATCCCTTGCCATTGCAGAAAGGACAGGATACATCAACTTCTACAGACGGTTCCGTAAACGGGAAGTAAGAAGGTCTGAAACGGATCTTTCTGCCTTCACCAAACAGACGGTTAGCCATGAATTCCAGAGTACCCTTTAAATCTGCAAGGGTTACATGTTCGCCAACAACAAGTCCTTCACACTGCATGAACTGATGAGAGTGGGTCGCATCGTCATCATCACGACGATATACCTTGCCCGGGCAGATCAGTTTGAGTGGTGTCTTGCCATGGGCCTTTTCAAGCTCTCTCATCTGCATGGCTGTTGTATGTGTTCTTAATAATGTATTTGGATCAATATAGAACGTATCCTGCATGTCTCTTGCC
>CAZHUX010000031.1:0-18761 GCA_964535445.1 uncultured Galactobacillus sp.
ATAAATTTCTGACTTTTTTTAAGGGTTTTGGCCTTTTGTACACAATATTTGTACAGGAGGCTTTCTTTTATGAAAATTGCAGAAATACCTGAATATGAAAAACCAAGAGAAAAAGCTGCAGCACAAGGCATTGGTTCTCTTACCAATGCAGAATTACTTGCTTTGTTAATCCGTACCGGCACAAGGGAGTACAGTGCAGTAGAAGTCAGCGAGAAACTGTTGTATCAATGCGGTACACTTTCACAATTATCACAATTGTCTAATGAACAGATATCCATGGTAAAAGGCATATCCAGAGCCAAGGCATTTGCCATCCAGGCTTGTTTTGAAATATGCCGCAGAACCTTAAAAGAAGACATTATGGGTAAGAAGCTTCAGAATGCTTCAGACTGTACGGCATGGTTAAAGGCAGAACTTGGAAGCAGTGCCAATGAGAAACTATTTGTTCTGTATCTGAATCAGATGAAGTTAGTCAGTTATGAAACGATGTTTGAGGGAAGCAGACACGCTATACATATCGATATACCGCAGTTAGTCAGAAAAGCGGTCATGCATAACAGCCATCAGATCATCCTTGTACACAATCATCCTAGTGGAGATGCTTCTCCGTCTGATAAAGATATTACGGTTACCAGAGACATCATGCATGCTTTCTTATCTGTAGATATTACATTAGTAGATCATCTGATTATTGCCGGTCATGATTATTTCAGTTTTGCGGACAGCGGCTTATTGTATACATGAATGTGATAGAATAGAAGGGTGAAATTTGTTGATGATATTGAAAAAAAGATATCAGAAGATATCTCTTTAAGAAATCTTCTGAAAGTAACACTTCTGTTCGTAATTGTATGGCTGGTCTTGCAGACAGGAAGCTTCTGGGGCTTTCTGTTAGGTAAAATATGGGCTATATGCAAACCTTTTGTATTAGGCTTTATATTTGCTTATATCTTAATAGAACCGATTGCCTGGGGTACTAAAAAAGGTATTCCAGAGAAACTGGCAACAGCGATCGTTTATATAGCGATTGTATTATTGCTGTTCTGGCTGTTATCTTCTCTGATTCCAATGGTCATCAACCGTGCTTCTGATTTTATCAATGCCATGATAGATGGTTTTAATCTGATTTCTGAAAGAATCAGTACAATCAGTAAACACAGTGATACCCAATGGCTGAATACGATTGTAGAACAGACTGTAAATGGTCTCAGAAATGCGCAGGGATTAATCCCGGATATTTCAAAGACATTACCGGATATTCTTCATCAGATGATGGATTCCATTACCGTATTTATTCTTGCTGTTGTGATTTCTGTTTTCATGTGTCTTGGCTGGGATAAAATCAGAAGTTTTGTGAATGAGACATCTTTAAAAATTTCTGATACATTTCATGCGGCAGTCTTTGACGTCAATCATGAAATCAGAACCTATGTCAGAAGTCTTCTGATTCTCATGATTATCAAAGCTGCAGAGTATTCTCTGATCTATCTGATCTGTGGTCATCCTGACTGGCTGATACTTGCTTTATTAACAGCTATATCCCTGTTAGTTCCATATATCGGACCAACGATTATCAATCTTTTAGGCATATTGACCGCATTGGCATTGCCAGGTACACATACGTTGTTACTGGTAATCTTACTTGTCGTCATGTCCAATGTAGATGCATATGTGATTGAACCGATGGTACATTCTCATAATACGGCGGTTACACCATTATGGGCATTGTTTTCTGTCTTTGCCGGAGGCGTGATTGCCGGGGCAGACGGCATTGTTGTCTCAATACCTGTATTTCTTTCAATCCGTATACTGGTTAAGAAATACTGGTATCCATCTTTTATACGTCATAAGGAAGAACAGGCATGAAGAAACTGATACAACACATATGGATATTCGTAGTATGCATGTGTATGCTTTGTAATGCAGGCTGTACAAGAGAACGCAGCCGGATTGCCTATACGATTTATCCATTAGGATACATTATTGCAAGACTTGCTGAAGATACCATACAGTATCAGTCTATTCAGAAAGAAGATATTACCGTACAGGCATCGAATATCACCGATAACTATGAAAACATATTAAAAAACAGTCAGGTATTGTTTCATATCGGTACATTGGAACCATATATTGGAGTCTTTCGAAAAAAGATATCTGAAACAGGTGTAGAAGACGGGGATCTTTCTGGCAAGAATGCAATCTATGACTTTGCAAGATATACCCAGGTAAGTGATTCTGATGGAACGACAAAGTATGAAGAAACACCTTACTATGAAGGTGCTGTTTTCGATGCGATAGATACAGACAAGAAGGACTTGGCCATATGGAATGATCCGATTGAGATGCTTTCCATGACGAAGGATATCTATAACTGGCTGGTTACGAATTATCCGGACCAGAAAGATGTATATCATAAAAACTACAAGGCGCTGGAAGAAGATCTGATCAATGTCGATGCTTCTTATCAGAATTTTGCCAAAAAGCTGCATGATGATAATAAGAAGGTATCTTTTGTGTCAATGACGACTTCCTTCGGATGCTGGCAGAAGGCATATGGATTTGAAGTATATCCGGTTGTACTTTCAAGATATGGTGCATTACCAAACAAAGAACAGTTAGCCGGTATAGAGGAACGAATCAAGGCAGATCATGTGACTTATATTGCCAAAGAAGGTAATCTCAGTGATGATATGAATGATCTGTATGAACAGGTTAAAAATGATTGTAATTTAACCGAGATTCCTTTAAGCAATCTTTCATCTTTAAGTGATGATGAAAGTAAAGCAGGAAAAGATTATCTCTCTGTCATGTATGAAAACCTGACTGCTTTGGAAACTATGTCAGGTGAAGAAGAATAGGAGGGCAGCTATGAAGAAATTATTACTGACCGATGGAAATTCCATGCTCTTTCGGGCATATTATGCCACTGCTTACAGTGGAGCTCATATGACCACAAAGGCAGGTGTGCCTACCAATGCCGTATTTGGCTTTGTAAGCATGCTTCAGAAAGCAATCGATGAAACTAGTCCGGATGCGGTACTCATTGCTTTTGATGCCGGCAAGCATACATTCCGTCATGATCTGTATCAGGATTACAAGGGTGGCAGAAAGCCGGCTCCGGATGATCTTGTCCCGCAGTTTCAGATGGTCAGAGATTGTCTTGACGCGGCCAATATCAAATGGGTGGAAATGCCTGATATAGAGGCAGATGATCTGATTGGATCTGCCTCTAAATTATCATCTGATTATCAGACATATATCCTGACAAGTGATCATGATATGCTGCAGCTGGTAGATGATACAACGTATGTATATATGATGAAAAAAGGCATTACCGAGATGGATGTCATGACTCCTGATAAGATCAGGGAACAGTATGGTATTGAACCAATACAGATCATTGATCTGAAAGGACTTATGGGTGATGCTTCTGATAACTATCCGGGTATTCCGGGTATTGGGGAGAAGACTGCTTTGAAGTTATTAAAGCAGTATGGAAGTGTAGAAGGTGTACTGGATCATGAAAATGAAATCAAGGGAGCACTTGGCAAGAAAGTGATCGCCGGTCATGATTCTGCCATCCTTTCCAAAAAGCTTGCGACTATCAGAAGAGATGTAAAGCTGGATTTCACAATAGAAGACTGTGCCTTTAACCCGGATTACAAACAGTTTGTAAACTTCCTGCACTCTCTTGATATGAATAAGCTTGCGGCAAGATTTGAAGATAAGATCGAAACAGATACAGATGAAAAAACAAAGCCGGCTGAGAATTTCACCATGCATGCAGTATCTGAAATACCTTCTTCCTTTATGGAGAATGCATGTGCTGTCTTTGTGGATGATGATGGCGGTCATTATATGCAGGCCGGAATTCATGGATTTGCTTTGGCTAATGAGAAAGAAGGATATTACATAACCCTGGAAAATGCTTTAAAAGATGAAGCACTTCTGAAGTATTTTGAAGCAGAGAAACCATATAAAACAGGCTATGACATCAAGCGATCCATGCATCTGTTAAAAAGAGATCATATAACCATTACTTTCCATGATGATGCGATGATTCTTGCCTCTTTGGCAGACAGTACCTTAACAAGTACATCCAGGATAGCAGAACATTATCAGCTTACGACAGATGTATCTTATGAAGATGTATATGGAAAGACGGGCAAACCTGTATTATTAGTAGAAACAGACAAGCAGATGACATATGGCTGTCAATCGGCATTGAACATATTGAAGTTAAAGCAGGAAACTTCCGCTACCATCCATGACTATGGCATGGATTCTCTCTACAGGGATATTGAAATGCCTTTGACAGAGATTCTCTACCGTATGGAAGAAGAAGGTATACGCTGCGACAAGGATATCCTGGATCAGATATCAAAAGAAGTTTATGCAAAGGTACAGGCAGAACAGGAAGAGATTTATGCCGAGGCAGGACATCCGTTTAATATCAATTCTCCAAAGCAGCTTGCGGAAGTATTATATGATGATCTTGGTATTCCTGCCGGCAAGAAGAGAAGCACTTCGGCAGAGAAACTGGAAGGGTTCTCCGGTATTTACCCGATTGTAGATCATATTCTGAACTATCGTAAATTAAATAAGATCTATGGTACCTATGCCGAAGGACTCAAGAAATACATCCAGAAGGATGGGAAGATTCATACCATATACAACCAGTGTGCAACCCAGACCGGACGATTATCTTCTTCTGAGCCGAATCTGCAGAACATTTCCGTAAGAGATGAACAGGGTAAGGAAATCAGAAAGGCATTCTTACCGGAAAAAGGATGTGTTCTCTTATCTTCAGACTATCATCAGATAGAATTGCGTATGTTAGCACATATGGCTGATGAAAAGGGATTGATAGAAGCGTTTAATGAAGGTATTGATGCGCATACAAAGACTGCTATGGATGTCTTTGGTGTTAGCCGGGATGAAGTGACGCCTGAGATGCGCCGCAAGGCAAAGACAGTTAACTTCGGTATTATCTATGGTATCAGTGACTTCGGACTTGCCAAACAGTTAGGCGTTTCCCGTAAAGAGGCATCTGATTTCATTGAAACCTATTATAAGAAATATCCGGGTATCCGTACGTACATGGATAAGGTTGTAAAAGATTGTGAAGAAAAGGGATATGTAACAACAATATGCGGAAGAAGACGCGATATTCCTGAAATTCATGATAAGAATCATATGGTCCGTGAGTTTGGTAAAAGAGCAGCCATGAATGCACCGATTCAGGGCAGTGCCGCCGATCTGATCAAGATTGCCATGATTCATATTGATAAGGCTATGAAAGAAGCAGGCGTTAAGTCAAAGATGATTCTGCAGGTACATGATGAACTGATCTTCAATGTTCCGGAAGATGAAATAGAAACGATGAAGAAATTAGTCAATGATGGTATGGTACATGCGATGGATCTGAAAGTTCCTTTAACGGCAGAATGTGCCATAGGTCATGATTGGTATGAGGCAAAATAATGCCAGAGCTTCCTGAAGTAGAAACGGTTGTCCGTACATTAGAGGGGATGATTCAGGATCTTGAAATAACAGGTATCGATATCCGTTATCCCAAAATGATAGAGGATGATCCGGATGTCTTTGTAAAGACGTTAGTCCACCAGCATTTCCGTAAATTTTCAAGACGCGGCAAGTATCTGATCTTTACCATGGATGATGTTGTGCTTGTCTCGCATCTGCGTATGGAAGGCAAGTTCTTTGTACAAAGTCCTGACGAAGAAAAGAACAAGCATATGCATGTGATCTTTTCCTTAAGCAATGGCAAAGAATTACGGTATCAGGATACCCGTAAATTCGGCAGAATGAAATTGTATCCGCTGGATACGGATTTCACCCATTGGCATAACCTGGGACCGGAACCATTTGATGAAGCTTTTAATGCGGACTATGTTCATGCCTATCGAAAAGGACGGACAGAGCCTTTGAAAAGCTTATTATTAGATCAGAGATTCGTGGCAGGAATCGGGAATATCTATGCGGATGAAATATTAGCTGCCTGTCATTTAAGACCAGGCCGCAGCTGTAAACGGATTACCCGTAAAGATGAAGAGAATATTGTTCGTGAAACAAAACGCATTATGAAAGAAGCCATTGCATTAGGCGGTACAACCATCCGTACATATACATCTTCTTTAGGTGTTACCGGCAGATTCCAGACTGAATGTACAGTACATATGCAGAAGATATGTCCAAGATGCCATCATGAAATTAAAGTAAAGTATATTGGCGGCCGATCCAGCTACTACTGTCCGGTTTGTCAGAAATAGGAGGTACCATGTTGAAAACAGGAATTACAGGAACCATTGCCTCAGGCAAGACAAGTGTATCAATATTGTTCCGTAAAAGAGGATTTGCGGTATTCAACAGTGATAATTATGCAAAGATGGCAACCCATAACGGCAACCCATGCTGGCAGCCTCTGGTATCCATTCTTGGTGATGAAGTCGTGGATATGAATGGTGATATTGACCGTAAGAAGATGGCAGATATCATCTTTCATGATGAGGAAAAGAGAAAAGCAGTCAATGCCTGTGTGCATCCGTATGTGATAGAAGGTATGCGGAATTTCTTTTCCAGACACAGCAATGACAAGCTTGTTTTTGCGGAAGTCCCTTTATTGTTTGAAGCAGGCATAGAAAATGAATTTGACCGTATTATTGTTGTTACCTGCAGTAAGGATACCGCTGTTGAAAGAATGATGCGGGACAGAGATTATACAAAAGAAGAAGCGTTAGCACGTTATGATCATCAGATAGATCCTGAAATCCAGAAACAGAAAGCAGATATCGTTATTGAAAATAATGGTGATTTAAAGGAACTGGATCATAAAGTGAATCTCGTTACAGCAAAGCTGCGAAAGGAAAGCAGATATGGATATCAGAGCTGATGACCGTTATAAAACAGAATTGCGCAATGGTCTCTCCCAGGATGATTTAGAGACACTCCTGCTTCTGTATCAGCCATTATGCGGCAGCGACAGTATCATCATTTATCTGACACTGGCAAGTGAAGCAGGCACTCTGCATGGACAGGATTCTCATCGCAGATTATTTGCCTTAATGGATATCCAGGCAGATGTCTTTTCAAGAGCCTTGGTAAAACTGGAAGAGTATATGCTGTTAAGGACCTATTGTAAAAAGGGAGATTCCTATAACAGTTATATCTATGTATTGAATAAGCCGATGCCTGCCTCGGATTTCTTTCAGAACAGAGTATTATCTTCCAGATACCTGAATGCAGTAGGACAGAAACAGTTTACGATTTCACAATCACGTCTTGATAAACAGGAAATCGCTGCCCAGGGATATGAGGATATTACGCATAACGTTGATCTGAACAGTGAGGAAAAGAATCTTGATTCAGATGTATCCTATGTAAAGGTAAAGCCAAGATATCAGTTTTCTTCCAGAGAAGAAGATCAGAATATCAACTTTGATTATGAGCGTTTTATCGCAACAACTTCTGTATTGGTCTTCCCGGCAGAACTTCGTACAAGAGAGAATCTTGCCCTGATTGGCAAGCTTGCCACAGTGTATGGCTTGTCTGTAGACAGGATGCGTATATTAGTGAAAAAGTGTACATCCATAGAAACGATGCAGTTTGATCAGGATAAGTTAAGATATCTGGCATCCCACAGTAATCCTGATGTAACCAAGGCCAAAGATCCTTATTCCCTTTCACCTGTTTCTTTTTTACAGGCAAAGCAGAATGGTGCTATGGTATCTACGACGGATAAGAATCTGCTTGCGCATTTATCATTAGATATGAATTTCAGCAATGAAGTCATCAATGTCATGATCGAGTATATCCTGAAGATTTCAGATAACAGGCTGAATCCAAAGTTTGTGGATATGGTGGCAGGAGAATGGGCAAGAGATGGCATTTCCACTAAGGAACAGGCCATTATGGAAACTAAGAAACAGCTTCCGAATAATTCTCATAAACGTGTAAAGATCACTACCCCGCAATGGTATGATAATAAAGAATCTCAACAGAACAGTTCAAACAAAGCATCAAAAGAGTCTATTGATGAAATACAGAGATTACAGAAACAGATGGAGGAAATGACTAATGGAAAAAATTAATTTCAATGTATCTCCATCTGTATCCCAGAAAAAAGAAACAGAAGAACTTATTCAGAAGCTGAAACAGGATGAAAATCTGCTTAAGCTGCTGGATATGCATCATATTGATACATCCTGCATTGATCACTCTCCCTGGTTAGTACAGCGCTGGTATAACTCTTTACAGCCATGCTTGCATTGTACAGGTTTAAACAAATGCAGTCAGAAGATGCAGGGATACTATGAAGAACTGGTAGATGACGGTTACCTCCACACGGATCTCAAGGCATGCCGGTATATGCGTAAGAAAAGAGAAGAAGAAAAGCATCTTTCTTATTTTTACATTAATGATATGCCAGAGGATATGTATACAGTATCTTTTTCAAAGATATCTCTGAAAGATGTATCGGAAGAGTACAGTAAAGCTGTTACGAATGCCATGAAGGCATGTACGGAAGATAAAGGTCTCTATATTCACGGACCAATGGGAACAGGCAAGACGTATCTTTCTGCCTGTGCAGCCAACTGGTATGCGGAAAGAGGCAGAAAGACAGCTTTCCTGCATTATCCTTCTTTCTGCATGCGTATGGCCGCGGGGGTCAGAACAGGAGAGTTTTCAGAAGAATTAAAGAAAGCAATGTGTGCATACTTTTGTGTCATCGATGATATCGGGGCAGAGTCTGTAACAGAATGGAACCGTGATCAGATCCTTTTACCATTATTAAATGAAAGGTATGAGAAACATCTCCCTACCTGGTTTACAAGTAATGAAGATATGAACAGTCTGGAAGATCACTATCGTTTTACAAATAAGGGAAAAGAAGAAGTGATTAAGGCTGCCCGTATCATTGAACGTATTAAAGTGATGGCCCAAGCGCAACCGCTTACAGGTGAAGATAGAAGAATTCAGGCGTTAAATAGCTTTAATTAAAGTGTTTTTAATGATAGGATAGTGGCGTATTCGGAGGCTTTTATGGTCAGAAAAATTGGTGTTTTAACTTCAGGCGGCGATGCTCCGGGCATGAATGCCGCAATTCGTTCTGTTACGAGAATTGCCTTGAACAATGGTGTTGAAGTAGTAGGTGTTCACGATGGATACAGAGGGCTTCTGGAGTCTAATTTTGAACCATTGAGCCGCAGTGATGTTTCAGATATTCTGGACAGAGGCGGTACAAAGCTCGGTTCGGCACGTTTGCCTGAATTTAAGGAAGATGAGATTCAGGATCAGTGCATTAAGAATATGAAGCGGGAAGGAATTGAAGCCTTAGTTGTAATAGGTGGCGATGGTTCCTATCGTGGTGCACTTGCCTTAACAAAGAAGGGCATCAACTGCATTGGCTTACCCGGGACTATTGATAATGATATTCCCGGTACTGACTTTACAATCGGCTTTGACACAGCACTTCATACATGTGTGGAAAATGTAGATAAACTGCGTGATACATCTTCTTCACATCACCGCTGTTCCATTGTTGAAGTCATGGGCAACCATTGTGGTGATCTGGCTTTGTACACAGCTATTTCCTGTGGTGCAGAAATGGTTATTACACCAGAGACCGGCTACGATGAACTGGATGTTCTTGAGAATCTGAGATATCTTGGTGATGCCGTGCATAAGAATCATGCGATCGTCATTATCTCTGAAAAGATCTGTGATGTAGATGCACTTGCCAAGAAGGTTTCTCTGAATACAAACTTCAGTGGCAGAGCCACTGTACTCGGTCATATTCAGAGAGGTGGTTCTCCAACCCCGACAGACCGTATGCTTGCCTCAAGAATGGGAGAGAAAGCAGTAGATCTTCTGATGGAAGGCATCGGTGGTCATTGTGTAGGCATCATCGATAATGCCATTACATCTATGCCGATCAATGAAGCACTTGAAAGACCGCATCAGAACCGCAAGCCTCTGTATCGTTTATTTGACCGTCTGGTATAAGGAAAGAAGAGTAAAGAATGGAAAACAATCATATGTTTAAGAAGACCAAGGTTATCTGTACAATTGGTCCTGCATCTGAAAATGAAACTGTATTGACAGGCCTTGCCAAAGCAGGCATGAATATTGCCCGTCTGAATTTCTCTCATGGTACGCATGAGGAACATTTAAACCGTATCAAGCTGATTCGTCATGTATCTGAAACAACCGGTATCAACCTTGCGATTGCATTAGATACAAAGGGTCCTGAAATCCGTCTTGGATCTTTCAAGAATGATACGGAAAACTATGAGATTGGTGAAATCGTATATCTTGAAAAGGCTGAATGTGAAGGAACACATGAAAGATTCCATATTCAGGTTCCTGAATTATTTGATGATTTAACCCAGGGTAATGTCATCCTGATCAATGATGGCAAGATGAAGTTAACAGTCCTTGAAAATGATGGCAATGAGATGAAGTGCAGAGTAGAAGTGGCTGGTCCTATTTCTTCTCATAAGGGATGCAACGTACCTGGTGTCAAGCTCTCTATGCCATTCCTTTCTGCCAAGGATGAAGATGATATCCGCTTTGGATGTCAGAATGATGTAGACTTTATCTTCGCTTCCTTTACAAGAAGAGCATCTGATATCAATGCAATCCGTAAGATCTGCATTGAAGAGGGCAAGCCTCATATCAACATCATTGCCAAGATTGAAAACCAGGAAGGCTATGATAATGTAGATTCTATTCTGGAAGCAGCTGATGGTGTTATGGTCGCAAGAGGTGATCTTGGTGTAGAGATTCCGACAATGATGGTTCCTGTTTATCAGAAGCACATCATCCGTCAGGCAAATATTGTAGGCAAGCCGGCAATCACAGCTACCCATATGCTGGATTCCATGACAAATAACCCACGCTGCACACGTGCAGAAGCATCTGATGTCTGCAATGCCGTATTAGATGGTTCTGATGGTGTTATGCTTTCCGCCGAGTCTGCGGCAGGTCACTATCCTGTAGAAGCATGTGAAACCATGAGTGAGATTGCTGAAGAAGCAGAAAAGATCATCCCTTACAGAGAGAGACTTGACTGGTTAAAGACAACATCCAACAAGACAATTCAGGATGCTGTATCCATTGCTATTTCTGATGCAACATTAACATTAGACAATGTAGGTGCTATTGTTGCATTTACACAGGGTGGTACAACCGCAAGACGTATCTCCAAGTTCAGACCGAATGTTCCGATTCTTGCGGTAACATTTACCAAGGATACACAACGTAAACTGGAATCCTATTGGGGTGTATTGCCGATCTTCTCTGATGTACAGAATACAATGACAAATGATGATGATCTCGCATCTTTATTTGCCAAGGATTATGGTGTCAAGAAGGGACAGCTGATCATCATTTCTGCCGGTTATCCGACTGGTGAGGGTTCCGCAAATATGATGAAGATCATTACTGTTAAGTAATTTCAGAGGCATATCGTAAAGATATGTCTTTTTATAAAGGAGGTTTCTATGATTACAATTACATACTATGGACATTCCTGCTTTAAAGTGGAAAATGAAAATCATTCTGTAGTCTTTGATCCATATGAAGATGGATCTGTACCCGGATTAAAGCTGCCTTCAGGTATACATGCGGATGTGGTGTATTGTTCGCATGCACATGCGGATCATGATGCGTCCAGTCTGATCACAAAGACATCTGACCATGATCCATTCCCGGTTCATAAGATCACTGTACCGCATGATGATGCAAATGGTACAAAGAGAGGCCTGACCGACATTACCTTTGTGACAATTGATCATGTAACAATTGCGCATCTTGGTGATATCGGAAGAATGCCGACAAAAGAAGAATATGAACAGCTTGGCAAAGCAGATGTCCTCATGATTCCATGCGGCGGTTATTTCACGATAGACGCAAAACAGGCAGAAGAGATCCTGACGCATGTTCATGCAAAGCTGAATATCCTCATGCATTACAGAGAGGGCAGCAGGGGATATGATGTACTTTCCGATATTCAGGATATTCAGAAAGTTATCCCGGAACTGAAACGTCTGAATGAATCTTCTGTCTCATTTGATGAAAATCATATTCCTGAAGAAACGATTACATTAGAACCAATACAGTAGAAAAAAAGCTTCATCAGATTAACTCTGACGAAGCTTTTATTATGCCGTGGTTTTTCTTCTTCTTGGAGCGGCTGCCTTTCTAGCCTGTGACTTGGCCTGTAATTCTTCCATAGCTGCCTTCTGATTCAGAATAACCGGAATGACAATCGGATTACGGCCTGTTTTCTTAAAGAGATATGGTTCCAGAGCACTGCGGATGCAGTTCTTTAATTCTCCAAAGGTAGTTCTCTGTTCCATCTTCTTCTTTAAGGCATCATAGACAATGAGTTCTGCTTCCTTCAATAAGGTCTGTGACTCTTTAATATAGACGAAGCCTCTTGAAACAATATTCGGACGGCACAGAATCTTGTTATAGCGGGAATCAATTGTAACAATAACTGCCACAAGACCATTCTCACCTAGGATTCTTCTGTCCTTGATGACCGAAGTACTTAAACCTGTCGCGTCGTTGCCATCGACATAGATAGCATCTGCCTCAATACGTTCATTAGCCGCAAATACCTCGCCATCTCTTAAGGCTAGTACATCTCCATTTGCACAAATGAAGATATGGTCCTTAGGGACACCAGTTAATTCAGCTGTATGCGCATGCTGGACAAGCATCTTGTATTCACCATGGTTAGGCATGAAATATTTAGGCTTGATCAGATTCAGCATCAGCTTCTGTTCTTCCTGCGGGGCATGACCGGTAGTATGGAAAGAAGTTAATGGTGAATTTGTAATCACGTTAGCACCAACTCTTGTTAACTGATTGATAACACTTCCTACTGATGTACCATTGCCCGGAATCGGGTTGGATGAGAACAATACGGTATCACCAGGAATGATTCTGATGAATCTATGTGTACCATTGGCAATTCTGCTTAAAGCGGCCATTGGTTCACCCTGTGAGCCTGTACAAACGATACAGATACGGTTAGCAGGGAGGGTATTTAATTCATTACCGGTGATAAACGAATCATCCGGTACATTGATATAACCAAGTCTTCTGCCGATTTCCAGGACATTCTCCATGGATCTGCCGAATACTGCGACCTTTCTGTTGCATGCTACAGCTGCTTCCAGAATCTGTGCCAGGCGGTATGTGTTGGACGCGAAGGTAGAAACAATTAATCTGCCCGGCGTCTTGCGCATCTGTTCATTGATAGCTACCGCTACTTTTCTTTCTGAAATAGATGAACCCGGTACAGAAGAGTTGGTAGAGTCACTCATTAATAATGAGATACCGATCTGTCCCATATATGCCATCTTCTGATAATCCGATTGGGTTCCTACAGGGGTTAAGTCAAACTTGAAGTCACCTGTCTCAAAGATTCTGCCATTCGGGGTATTGACCAAGACTCCGAAGGAATCCGGTATGGAGTGTACGGTACGGATAAAACCGATTGTAAAGTATTTTGTACGTACTCTTGTGTCATCATCAATTTCATTGATTTTGACGCTTCTTAACATATGATGCTCATCGAGCTTCTTTTCGATCAGAGCCTTTGCGAAAGGTCCGGCCCAGATCTCCTTTAAATGCACCTGCTTCAGGAAAAATGGAATGCCGCCGATATGATCTTCATGACCATGGGTAATCACAAGAGCTTTGATCTTGGACTGGTTTTTAACAAGATAGGAGTAATCCGGGATAACATAGTCAACACCCGGCATATCTTCTTCAGGGAACTTAACCCCGCAGTCAATGATGACGATCTCGTCATCATGTTCGAAACAATACATGTTCTTGCCGATTTCGCCAAGACCACCCATCGCATAGATCAATGTATCAGTCTTATGATTTACTGTTTTCTTTGCACTTTCTGCGGCAATCTCAGAATAGCGGACATTATTCCTGGCAGTTCTTTTTCCGTTCTTCTTTTCTGTCATATTATGATAATTTCCTCATTTCATTATGTTTTGGTGAAAAATAAAACTCTTAACTATTATAGCACTGAAATATAAAGATTTTCTCATCAGATAACAAGCGCACCCGGAACATTTGGATAAGGGTTGTCCGGATTGATGTAATCATAGAAGAGTCTGCCTTTGAAGTGATCCAGCTCATGCTGGAGAACAATGGCTAGATATCCTCTGGCTCTGATTGTGACATTCTGATTTGTGCATAAATCAAATCCTTTTACAGTGACTCTTGCACTGCGGACAACATATCCCTTATGTTCTTCCGGAACAGAAAGACATCCTTCACCACCACTTAAATAAGCTTTCTGTAAGGAGGAAGAAACGATCTTTGGATTAGCCAGCATGTATTCAAAATGTTCCGGCTTTTCATTCTTATCCAGATCATCTACAACAACAGCAGTCAGCTGTTTCTTAATGCCAAGCTGAATCGCACTGATGCCTACTGCAGGACGCAGATTATACTTCTTTGCTTTCTCTTCATCTGTAGAATCCTTGACATACTGCAGCATGTCTTTTAATAACTGCTTATCTTCATCAGATAAAGGTAATTCAACAGGAAGAGATTGTTCGCGTATTAAAGGATTATCATCCTTGATTATTGTATCATTATTTATCAGCATATTATTTACCTCGGAGATATTGTAATCAGACATGATAGGAATGTCAAAGAAATCGCATTTATGCTAGAATAGCACAGTATGTCAGAAATGTCTCAGGTAGAAAAAAAACAGAAGAAAAGCAGAGGACATTTTTCCCTGCGTTTAGCATATGGTTCTGATATTGTCATTCATCTTGCAATGCTGTTTCTCATGATCTTTGGCCTGATCATGATCGGCAGTGCATCCATGGGGCTTGCGGTAGGTAATAACCGGTATCTTGCCATTACAGAAATCAAGCAGATCGTATTCTTAATGGCCGGTTATTTCCTGATGGCAAAGTTATCCAATCAATTCTCTTTACGTTTTCTGCACAGTTCTTCTTTTGTTTCCCTTATCATCTTCATGGAAGCGGCTTTGCTGGTATGCCTTGCTTTCCCATCAGCTGGCGGCGCAAAGGGATGGATCCGTATTCCCTTACCAGGTATGGAAGTGACATTACAGCCTAGTGAATTTGCCAAGATTGTAACGATTCTGATCGTGGCCGGCTATACCGGAGAAGTGAAGAAAAGATTTAAGTCCAGAACTGCTTTTCTTTTAAAACCGGTATTATTTATAGGTATTTATATTTTTACGATCCTTGTATTACAGTCTGACTTGGGATCTGCGGCAGTTATTGCTTTAATTGCCATGGCCTGCTTTATGATTCCAAATCATCCGCAGATGCGTTTGTTTCAGCATGTCTTACAGGCACTATTTGTAATCGGTATTATAGCGGCAGTATATTTCTTATCTCCGGCAGGAGCTTCTTTTATAGAATCATTACCGATTGCAACATATCAGAAGAACCGTTTTCTTTCTGCCATCAATCCATTCATGGATCAGTATGGAAGCGGCTATCAGCTTGTCAATGGTCTTGTTTCCTTTGCCTCAGGAGGCTGGTTTGGAGTTGGCTTTGGTAATTCTGTAAGAAAATATACAGACTTCCCGGCCGCAAACACAGACTTTATCCTGGCTATTGTAGTAGAAGAACTAGGCTTCTTTGGCTTTCTTCTTTTAATGACAGCATATGCCGTTATTATCTTCAGACTGTTATTTTTTGCGATGAAGATCAAGAATGAACAGGCCCGTATTATCCTTGTCGGTACAGCTATGTACTTCCTGGTTCATATTGTCTTTAATGTCGGTGGTGTTACCGGTTTTATCCCGTTAACTGGTGTTCCTTTATTAATGATTTCTTCCGGTGGTTCTTCTACCTTATCTATCATGATGGCGGTGGGCATTGCCCAGAGTGTGATCGCAGCCTATAACAGAGGAGAAATCAGATGAGGATTATAGCCGGAGAATTCGCTTCCAGGCGCATTGAAACAAGAAAGGGAAGAGATACAAGACCTACCCTGGAAAAGGTAAGAGAAGCTGTTTTTTCCTCTTTAGGCGGTTATTTTGAAGGAGGAAACTGTCTAGATCTCTATGCCGGCAGCGGGGCAGTAGGCTTGGAAGCATTATCCAGAGGAATGGACTATGCGGTATTCTCTGATAATGCCAGAGATGCTGCAGAAGTCATTAAGAAAAATATTTCCATGCTTATGGTTGAAGAAAGATCTCTAGTTCTTCCAATGAGGGATACAAAGGCTCTTCAGGTTCTGAAGAATAAAGGCATGCAGTTTGATCTTGTCTATCTGGATCCTCCCTATAAGAGACAGCACAATGATGAAATCATGCAGTTTCTTTCTCTGAATCATATGGTAAATAAGGAAGGCATGGTTGTGATTGAATCTTTGAAGGAAGAAAGCTATCAGAAATCTTATGATCATATTCAGTATGATCATGAAAGGATCTATGGCATAACAAAGATCACTTACTTTAAAGCTGTATAAACCTGTTATATACATTGGTCAGTCTGAAAATGACTGATCTTTTTATTGATGAAAACATTTGTTTCTTAATACAATAGAATCAGCTCATAAGTCTGGAAATAAAATCAAACACCTTTATTTCAAATAATTTATTTATCTGAATGACTTTTATATGCGGGAGGAAATTATGAAATACAAAAGCCATTTTCATCATCATGTATTTAAGAAAGCAGGAACAGTAATTGTTTTAAGCTGCATCCTTGCGGCCGGATGTTACAGTACAAACAAAACTGCAGATCTGAATGATAAGCCAAAAGATGCGACAGAATATACAAAGAAAGCAAATGATGCCGTATATGATCTGCTTGATTTCGATGATACACAAGAACAGGAGTTTGCGGCACGCGGTCTGCTTGCTTCACCAGAAGAATTGGAAATCAAGAATAATGATGGAAAAGTCATATGGTCACAGAAAGCATATGATTTCCTGGATGAAAGTGATAAAGCACCAGATACAGCTAATCCTAGTCTCTGGCGTAATACACAGTTAAATCATCTCTATGGATTATTTGAAGTTACCGATGGGATCTATCAGGTACGCGGCTATGATATGAGCAATATCACTTTTATTAAAGGAGATACAGGCTGGATCGTATTTGATCCTCTGATGACTGGAGAATGTTCTGCGGCAGCCATGGAATTAGTCAATGAGAATCTAGGTAAAAAACCTGTTAAGGCAGTTGTTTACTCACATTCTCATGTAGATCATTTCGGTGGAGCTAAAGGAATTGTGAGTCTTGAAGAAGTACAGAACAATCAGATTCCGGTTATAGCACCAGAGGGTTTTCTGGAAGCCGCAACCAGTGAGAATGTGTATGCCGGTACAGCCATGGGACGAAGAGCATCCTATCAATATGGAACATTGTTAACACCAGGAGAAAAGGGAAGCCTTGATATCGGTATCGGCATAGGACAGTCAAAGGGTACGATTTCCTTTATTCCGCCAAATACATCCATCACTGAGACAAAGCAGAAAATGACAATAGATGGTGTGGAAATGGAATTCCAGTTAACACCAGGCACGGAAGCACCAGCGGAAATGAATACATGGTTTCCACAAAAGAAGGCTCTGTGGATGGCTGAAAACTGTACAGGAACATTACATAATCTCTATACATTACGTGGTGCACAAGTAAGAGATGGCAATGCCTGGGCAGAGTATCTGATGGAAACCCTCAGTTTATATGGAAAAGATGCCGAGATTACGTTCCAGTCACATAACTGGCCTCATTTTGGCAATGACGTCATCAATACCTATATTACAAATACTGCCGCATGTTATAAATTCATCAATGATCAGACTCTGAATTATATCAATCAGGGACTTACAGAAAATGAGATAGCCAATAAGATTCAGCTTCCTGATGAACTTCAGAAGGTATGGTATACAAGACAGTATTATGGAACCGTATCTCATAATGCAAAAGCAGTCTATCAGAAATACATGGGCTGGTATGATGCAAATCCGGTACATTTAGCAGAACTGGAACCGGAAGAAAGTGCCAGAAAATTTGTGGAATATATGGGAGATCCAGAAGAGGTTCTCAAAAAGGCACAGGAAGATTATGAAAAGGGAGAATACCAGTGGGTAGCACAGGTTACGAATATTCTTGTATTCAATGATCCGGACTTTAAAGAAGCAAGGTATCTTTGTGCAGATGCTTTGGAACAATTAGGATATCAGGCAGAATCCGGGGCATGGAGAAATGCATATCTGACTGGTGCACAGGAGTTAAGACAAGGTGTAGATAAGAGCAGGAATGAAAGAGCTGTTAATGATGGCAGTCTGCGGGCACAGATGAGTACCACAATGATTCTGGATTATCTTGGCATATGCATTGATTCCAATGCGGCACAGGATCTTTCTTTCACGGCAAACCTGAAACTAAAAGATTCTGATGAAAGTTATGTTCTGATTATGAAAAACGGTATTCTTCTGTATGAAGAAAACACACAGAATGAAAATCCTGATGTCACATGGACGACAACAAAACAGGGTTTAGGTGCTTTGATGCTGCAGGGGGATGACGCACCTGAAACAAGAAAGAAAGCTATTCAGCAGGAAGGTAATACAGATCTTCTGGAAAAGATGTGTTCCTATATGAGTTCGTATGACTGGTTCTTCAATATCATTGAACCTTAAATGAGTAATACCTGTTGTGCTGAAAGCAGTTTTAATACCTGATTCATATTGGCTTTAAGAA
>CAZHUX010000031.1:18861-21184 GCA_964535445.1 uncultured Galactobacillus sp.
TAAGCCGCATATAAATTCTTGTTTATCATCTTGACCTTTGGTTAAGAAATAACGCAAGTTGCCGCTTACTTTAATTTTTTCGTTGAGTGAATGAATACATGGAGAAGATAATATGGATGACCTTATAAATTACAGAAACACAGACAATATTTTTAGGGATGTGGAAGAAATTATTGAGGATTCTCAACGCACGGCTTATCAGTCTGTCAATATTATTCTGGTGGTTAGAAACTGGCTTATCGGAAGAAGAATTACAGAAGAAGATTTAAAAGGCTCTGAAAGAGCGGAATATGGGAAGAGAATTATTGACAAACTTTCTACTGAACTCACTTCAAAGTATGGAAAAGGTTTTACAAGGCGCGCTTTGTATAAGTATCAGCAGTTCTATAAATATTTCCCAGAGATTGTGCCTTCGCTGAATGCACAATCTTCAGACAAAGCAATTGTGCCGTCACTGAACGCACAATTGCTATCATGGTCACATTACGAGAAACTCCTGCAGGTAAATGATTCCGATGCGCGAAACTGGTATGCAAAAGAAGCATATGAGCAAGCATGGAGTGTGCGCACACTTCAGCGGAATATCTCATCACAATACTATTACAGAATGTTAAAAACCCAGGACAAATCTGGTGTTGAACAGGAAATGAAAGAACTTACATCACCTTATCAGGATAAGCTCGAATTTATAAAAAATCCTGTGATTGCTGAGTTTCTGGGAATGGAGGAAGATACATCGTATCTAGAATCCGATTTGGAACAGTGCATCATAGATAATCTTCAAAAATTTCTGATGGAGCTTGGAAAGGGATACGCGTTTGTGGCTCGACAACAGCACATTCATACGGAGAAAGAAGATTATTATATTGACCTCGTTTTTTATAATTATATCCTGAAATGTTTTGTCTTGATTGATTTGAAAACCACGAAGATAACGCATCAGGATGTCGGACAGATGGATATGTATATCCGAATGTATGATGAATTGAAAAAGGCTCCTGACGATAATCCAACTCTTGGCATTGTGCTGTGTTCGGATACAGACGAGGACATTGCAAAATATTCTGTCCTTCACGGGAACGAACAGTTATTTGCTTCAAAATACAAACTTTGTCTTCCAACGGAGGAACAACTCAGGGCTGAGATTGAAACACAAAAGGAATTCTATTATCTTCAGAAAAAGGAAGAAAAGGAAGATTGATCATAATTCCTCTTACCAACGGCGAGAGGCGTAAATCCAATGGAACTGCCGTTGAAGTCGTTCTCTGGAAATTCTATAGAAGGAGAAACGGCAATATGAAAGAATCTATCAAACAGGAAGTGCTGCAGCGGCTGCTGCCGCTTCTCGACAATGCGCAGGCTAAGGTACTGGAGCAGGTGCTCGAATCTGTGCTATGTAAGTACATTGAGGATAAGACAGACAAGGACGAAATCAGCAGTCAGGAACTGCTACAGAAGTTTCTGGAGGCAAAGCGCATAGAGGGATGTTCTGAGAAAACACTGATCTATTACCAGAATACGATCAATCGCATGTTTGCGGGGGGATCGGTAAAGAGGTACCGCACATTATGACAGAGGATCTGAGGTCGTATCTGACTGATTATCAGAAGCAGAATAATCTCAGCCGGGTTACGATTGACAATGTGCGTCGGATACTCTCGAGCTTCTTCTCATGGTTGGAAGATGAAGAATACCTGATCAAGAGTCCAATACGCCGGATTCACAAGGTGAAGACGACCAGCAATATCAAGGATACCTACTCAGATGAGGATCTGGAGAAGATGCGCGATAGTTGCGAGGAGAAACGTGATCTTGCACTGATTGATATAATGGCATCAACTGGAATGCGTGTCGGTGAGCTTGTACAGCTGAATCAGTCAGATATCGACTTTAACGAGCGGGAATGCAAAGTGCTTGGCAAAGGTAACAAGGAAAGGATCGTGTACTTCGATGCCCGTACGAAGATACACATGCAAGAGTACCTCGACAGCCGAAATGATGATAATGAGGCATTGTTTGTCACACTGAAGGCACCACATTCACGCCTGACAATAGGTGGCGTAGAGTCAAGAGTTCGTGAAATTGGAAAACGTCTGAACATAGAGAAGGTACATCCGCACAAATTCCGCCGGACACTTGCCACGAAGGCAATTGACAAGGGAATGCCAATTAAGCAGCTTCAGCAACTTCTCGGACATAAACGGATAGATACGACGCTTCAGTACGCAATGGTTAAACGGAGCAACGTGAAGTTAGCACATAAAAAATTCGAACAGTAAACAATTTTGCGGATGACAAATCGCATGTTTATGCGCATTTTCTC
>CAZHUX010000032.1:0-21163 GCA_964535445.1 uncultured Galactobacillus sp.
CATCTGTTTCCAGGTATGATCATAGTGATATCCATTTTCATTTAACCACTTGAACAGCCATTCACCCATGTCATAGTCAAAGCCTGTTAAGTTCTTGTTGTCATCCAATGTATCAAATGGCGGATAGTCAGGTGAGATACCAATGACAATTTCCTGGGCTTTGTCAGATGAGGATGCTGCAGTAGAGGCAGATGCCTTTGCGTTGTTTGAAGATGAGCAGCCGGCAAGGCTCAGTACTGTAACGGCAGCTAATGCTGATTTAACTAATTTAGATGCGATTTTCATTTTCTTTCCCTCTTTCTATCCGGGAAAACAAAAAAGTCATCCCGGAATTATTTCTCCAAGGACGACTCTATCATCGCGGTACCACCTTGGTTGCCACAAATGTGACCACCTCTTTCCGTTAACGCCGGATTACGATCACCCTACTGTTGGTTCAGGATCTCTTCTCCCAGATGCGGTTCCTTCTTCCTGGTGCCACCGGACTTACACTCTGTTCCGACTCGCTGTTGGACAGTAAGAAGTACTCTTCTGTTCTTTGAAGATATTAAAAGCTTAGTGAATCAGAGATGGATTGTCAATGTTTATTTTCATAAAATTTCATGAAAATAGTTTCATTTGTAGTACTATAGATATTGTTATGCAAATCAGATATACAGAAATACAGGATATTGGTGCAGTTATGAAGATTTATGCGGATGCCCGCATTTTTATGAAAGAACATGGCAATACCAGACAATGGTACAGAAATGCATGGCCGCCAGAGAGTCTTATCAGAGAAGATATTCAGAAACACAGAAGCTATGTCTGTATGAATGGAAATGAGATAGTCGGTGTGTTCTGTATGATAAAAGGAAAACATGCGGATCCCTTATATGATGATATTGAAGGCAAATGGCATAAGGATGCAGAGTATGGTGTTGTCCACAGATTAGCTGTAAAGCAGGGGTATCATGCCGGAACATTCTGTATCAATTGGGCGTATGAAAAGTGCGGATATCTCAGGGCAGATACACATCCGGATAATACGGTTATGCAGAATTTATTTGACAAACTTGGTTTTCAGAAGTGCGGCATTGTACATGTCGTAGAAGATGATGATCCAAGATTAGCCTATGACAAAGTATGATCTTTCTCTGCTTTTTCTAATAAGATGTCATGATCATTCGGTATCTTTTCATCAATGACATCCATAAGCAGATGATGCAGTTCATCAGAAATGGCTTTTCCTTTGTAATTTAAAGAAACAAGATCTGTACCGGTTATGGCAAGCTGTTTTAAGGAATACACTTCATTATTATTAATGATTTCCTGATAGAGATGATATACATCATCATAGTTTCTTAAATCCAGGGCATTACGGTAATGCAGATAGTCTTCAAAAGGTGCTTTGAGATTATAAAGAAGATGTTTTAAGTCTATCTTATTTTCTATGACATCTTCTTTATGAAGGATCATGTCAGATACTTCTGATACTTCCTTATTGCTGAATTTCATTCTTTTCATAACGGAACGTGGGTTTGGAAAGACAGGAAGTGTTAACAATAAGGCAAAGCGGCATAAGGCGTCATTAGAACTGAAGCTCCATCTTTCCAAAAGCCATTTGATATCTGTATCACTCAACACTTTTAGCTCAGGCAGAAATGTTTCAAACAATGTATGATAAGGATAGAAAAGAGATGTACATCCTGATGATTTAAGATATCCAATGAATTCTTCACGGATACGTTCTATGGAAACATAGGATAAAGAATCTGCTTTTTCTAATAAGGCTTTGGAAGTTTCTTCTTCAATATGAAAGTTCAGCTGGGCCGCAAAGCGAACCGCTCTTAATAAACGCAGGGCATCTTCTTCAAATCTTCGGTGGGGATTGCCTATGCACCGTATAACTTTGTTTTTGAGATCTTCTTTTCCATTAAAGAAGTCAAGGATACCGGTTTTCGGGTTATAGCAGAAGGCATTGATGGTAAAGTCACGGCGGGCACAGTCCTCTCTGATGGCAGAAGTGAATTCCACATGATCAGGATGACGGTGATCCTTATAGGCACTGTCTTTGCGATAGGTTGTGATTTCCACAGGATGATGGTCAATGATGACCGTAAGAGTACCATGCTGAATACCTGTTTCAAGGGTATGATAAGCATGAAAAACCTGTTTCATCTGATCAGGCAATGCATTGGTAGTCAAGTCATAGTCATGAACCGGTAAGTTCAGTAATAAAGAACGTACGGCACCACCTACGACGTAACATTCATAGCCATTGGATTCCAATATATGCATTAACTGCAGTACATAAGAAGGTATTTTTAGTTCCATAGCAACATTGTAATATAAAGATAAGAACAGTTGAGGAAAAAGACATGAGAATTGGACAGAGCACAGATATTCACAGACTGGCAGAAGGCAGAAAACTTGTATTAGGAGGGGTCGAGATTCCACATAATAAGGGATTGGTCGGACATAGTGATGCGGATGCCCTGACACATGCGGCAGCCGAGGCAATCTTAGGTGCACTTGCATTAGGAGATTTAGGTCACTGGTTTCCGGATACGGATCCGAAATGGGAGGGCGTTAATTCCCAGATTATTCTCAAAGAAGTGGCTTCCATGATGGATGAAAAAGGCTATAAGATCGGTAATCTTGATGCATTGGTTTTAATAGAGAAGCCAAAGATGGCACCATATATTGAAGAGATGCGTCGCAACTTTGCCAAAGCACTGCATTGCGATATTGACCGCATCAGCATTAAAGCCACAAGAGGAGAAGGCATGGGCTTTGTTGGTCATGAAGAAGGTGTCATGGCACAGGCGGTGGTATTGCTGGAGGAGAAATAATGTTTAAGCATACATCAGAGGAAAAAGTACTGCGTGATCCGATACATGGCTATATTCATGTGGATCTGCAGGTAGTCTGGGATGTGATTAATTCTGCCTGGTTCCAGAGATTAAGAAGGATCAGACAGTTAGGCGGTGCCTACATGGTTTATCATTGTGCGGAACATTCCCGCTTTGGACATTCATTAGGTGTTTATGAGATTGTCCGCAGGATGGTGACAGAAGTACCGGATATCCGGGAAGCTTTAACAGAAAAAGAAAAAGTAACGGTCATGTTGGCAGGATTACTGCACGATATTGGGCATGGACCATATTCTCATGCTTTTGAAGGTGTCACAAAGACTTCTCATGAAGTATTTACCTGTAGGATTATTGAAGAACATACAGAGATTACAGAGATATTAGAGAATTGTGAGAAGGGCTTATCACATGATGTAGCGGATGTGATCCGTCATACAAGTAAGAATCCACTTTTATCACAATTGATATCTTCACAACTGGATGCGGATCGTTTTGATTATCTTTTAAGAGATGCCTATTTCACCGGTACGAAATACGGGGAATATGATCTTGAAAGAATCCTAAGAACTTTAAGAGTACTGGATGGCAGGCAATTAGCTATCAAGGAATCCGGGGTGTATGCGGTAGAGAACTACATTATGGCAAGATACCATATGTATTGGCAGGTATACTATCATCCTACTGCCAGAAGCTATGAGATTATTCTGCATAAGTTATTCAGAAGAATGAAAGATTTAGGTATGGAGAATATAGATCCTTCCGTGATTGAGCTGTTTTATCCGATTATCAAAGGACAGAAGATGAAACTGAAGGATTATTTCCGGTTAGATGAAGATTCCTGCGGATATGGATTCATGTGTTTAAGCGAGCATCAGGATCCGATATTAAGAGATTTATCTCAAAGAGTGCTGAACAGGCATTTGTTTGCCTATGCGGACTCTTCCCCGACGGAAAACAGGAAATTAAGAGGTATGTTAAAGGATGCCGGTTATGATCTTCGCTATTACTGGGGAAGAGATGATGTGGAACAGTCTCCGTATACTCCATATGGTGATGTGGATGAAAGCATCTGGGTAAAGATGAAAGATGGTTCCACCAAGGAATTATCGAATGCGTCTAATGTTGTATATTCTCTGATTCATGGGCCGGTAAGAGATGACAACAAGGTATTCTTCCCTGAGGAGATACTGCAATGAGAGTACAGGTAACCCTTGTTTCTCATGATCTTGATACCGGAGAAGAGAAAGTCATAGCGGACAGCCCTGCTTTACTAAATGACAACAGACTGCGTTATGAAGAGAAGGAAGAACATGCAATACATGATGTTGTATTTGAAGAAAATCATGTGATTTTAAAAAGAAAAGCAGATGTTTCTTCCACAACAGAACTTTTTCTTGAAGAAAGCGGCACAAGTCTTGTGGAAAGTCCCTGGGGGATTATGAACTTAAGTTCAGAAACTGAAACAATAACCAGAGATAAAGACAGATGGATAGTAGAATATTCTATCTATTCAGGAAATGAACGCGTGCTGCATCAACGTTTGGAATGGAAAATCAGATATTTGTCATAAGGATATTGACTTTACGTACATCATGTTTTAATATCCTAAGCGCCTGATTGAATATGGAATTTGTAAGCGTTATCAGGTGTATAAGAAAAAGGAGTTTTACATGACGGTATCCAAGAGCATGACAGATGTAGCATATGACTGCCTTTCCAAGAGAAAGAAGGAAGTTGAATTTGCTAAATTGTGGGCTGATGTCTCTAAACAGATGAAGATTCCGGAGAATAAGCTTAGAAAGAAGAGAAGCCAGCTGTATTCAGAATTAATGCTGGATCCAAGATTTTACTCACTGGAAGGAAATAAGTGGGATTTAAGAAACAGAAGAAAGTTTGACGAAGTACATGCCAGCAGTGCAGCTATGGATGATGACGATGATGATCTGGATGAACCATTAGACAAGAGTGGTCTGGATCTGCCTACTGGTGATGATTCATATGACAACTGAATGAGGAAAGAACAGCTGTAATGACCATGAATTGGTGTTTTACGGCTGTTTTTAGAAGGGATGTTTCAAACTCATCTTTTCAAAAGGGTTAAACAGGGCTAAAATGAAAGCACCAATAGGAGGAAATCTAAAAGATTATGGCATTAGTTTCTGCAAAAGAAATGGTTGACAAGGCTCATGAAGGTCATTATGCGATCCCAGCCTTCAACATCAACGATCTGGAATGGACAAAGTCCATCCTGTTAGGAATTGAGGAAGCAAAGTCTCCGGCAATCCTGCAGGTATCAGAAGGTGCTGGAAAGTACATGTGCGGATTCAAGCTTGTAGCAGATATGGTTCGTGATATGTATGATTCCTTAGGCATCACTGTTCCGGTTGCTCTGCATCTGGATCATGGCACATACGAAGGTGCCAAGGCATGCATCGACGCTGGATTCACATCTGTAATGTTCGATGGTTCTCATTATCCATTTGAAGAGAACCTCGAAAAGTCCAAGGAAATCATCGCTTTAGCTCATTCAAAGGGTATCTCTGTTGAGTGCGAAGTCGGTGGTATCGGCGGTACAGAAGATGGCGTTACATCCGCTGGTGAATTAGCTGATCCAAAGGAGTGCGCTACAATTGCTGATCTGGGTGTTGATTTCTTGGCGGCTGGTATCGGTAACATCCATGGTGTATATCCTAAGGACTGGAAGGGACTGAACTTTGATAGATTAGCTGAAATCAACAAAGCAGTTCATGGCAAGCCATTAGTTCTGCATGGTGGTTCTGGTATTCCGTTTGATCAGGTTCACAAGGCAGTTACAGAGGGTGTTTCCAAGGTTAACATCAATACTGAACTGCAGCTTGAGTTCGCTGCTGCAACACGTAAGTACATTGAAGAAGGCAAGGATAAGATCGGTAAGGGTTATGATCCTCGTAAGCTTCTGAAGCCAGGTGCTGACGCTATTACAGCTAAGGTTATTGAACTCTGCAAGGCTTTCGGTTCTGCAGACAAGGCTTAATAGATTCTTAAGCATAAAGACTGTATGGCATATGTCATATAGTCTTTTTTTGTGTATCTGGAGAATGCATGGATTTTGTCTCTTTAGTAATCTGGAATATAATAGGCATGCGGAATGATACATAACATGATGCATGTACATCATGTGGAAAGGGTTTCTATATATGAAAGAAGTTATCAAAATCGAAGGGGGACATGCATTATCCGGTAATGTCACGATTTCCGGTGCCAAGAATGCAACAGTTGCTTTGATTCCGGCGGCTGTATTAGCAGATGGTCCGGTCACAATAGTTGGCATTCCCCAGATTGCGGATGTTGCAAATCTCTGTGAAATATTAAAGATTCTGAATGTCAATGTCATAGAGGTTGCCGCAGATCATCTGATTATTGATCCGACACATATGCAGAATACAGATCTGACAGATGATGCTGTCACAAGATTAAGAGCTTCTTATTACTTTATGGGAGCCTTATTAGGAAAGTTCGGTTATGTGCGCATGAAGATGCCGGGTGGATGTTATCTTGGACCAAGACCAATTGATCTTCATATCAAGGGCTTTGAAGCATTAGGCGCAGAGGTTTCCTTTGAAAACGGCTGTTATGAGATTAAGGCAAAGGAATTAAAAGGAAACAAGATATTCCTGGATATTGCTTCAGTCGGCGCAACGATTAATATCATGATGGCAGCGGTTTATGCAAAAGGCAGAACAACAATAGAGAATGCGGCCAAGGAACCGGAGATCATTGATGTAGCAACTCTTTTAAACAAGATGGGCGCCAGAGTCAGAGGCGCTGGTACAAATGTCATCACGATTGATGGTGTAAATCATTTAAGCGGATGTTTTCATGAGATTATCCCGGATCGTATTGAGGCTGGAACATTTATTATCATTGCGGCAGCCTGCGCAAAAGAGATGCGTATTAATAATGTGATTCCCCAGCATATAGATGCCCTGTTATCAAAGTTACAGGAAATGGGTGTGCCGATGGATATCGGAGTGGATTATGTTGTGGTAAGAAAGCCGGATCATCTGAAGCCTACGGATGTTACAACAAGACCATATCCCGGTTTTGCGACAGACTTACAGCAGCCTTTAACAGCTCTTATGACAGAAGCTGATGGTGATTCCAAGATAAGAGATACGATTTATCCGGAACGTTTCAAGCATTGCGTAGAACTTGAAAAGATGGGGGCAGATATAGATGTACTTGGCAATGGTTCTGCGATCATTCATGGACCTACGCCTTTATCCGCCGCAGAAGTCAGTGCCACCGATTTAAGATGCGGCGCAGCTATGGTTGTGGCCGGACTTATGGCAGATGGTGTTACAGAGATATCAAATGTATATCATATTGACAGAGGATATTCGGAACTGGATCTGAAGTTAAAGAAGTTAGGTGCTAAGATCTGGAGAGAGATGAAAGAGGATGGGTGTGAATAGACTCTTTCAATGAATTTGGTATTGATTTTCACTAGACACTGTGTTTAATATTAGAAGTAGTAATAGGAAATACTGTTTTTATCGTACACGGTATTACCGGAAAGGAACAGAATGTTCAGACATTTGCGTATGCTTTCTACCAAAGCAAAGATTATATGGGGAATTGCAGGTGCTGTGGTTGTATCAGCCGGCGGTACTGGCATTTATATAAGTCTTAATAAACCAGAAGAACCAGTGAAGAAACCTGCAGTAAAGAAGACTGTTAAAGTCAAGACACAGACAGAGAAGGTAGAGATTCCTTCTTATGGAACAGAAGGGTCTTTATCTGGTGAATCCATTGAAAAGGATCTGACGATTTACCTGAAGGATACACAGGGACAGAAGATTACCGGTGTTCCTTATGAAGTAAAGCTTGTCAGTTCTTCTGACAAGAATGCATTAAATGATGCACTGGATCAGATTAACAAGATTAATACAGAGATTCAGGAAGCACAGGATGATGGCAGTGCATCTGATCCTTATGATCCTTCTGAAGAAACTGATTCAGAAGATACAAAGGATGCAGAGTCAAATCCGACAGTAACACCTTCTTCTGAAGCAGATGAAACAAAGAGTACAGCTTCACCAGAGCCTTCAGAAAAGTCAGATAAGAAGGATGAACAGATTGCCGTACATGCGGATGGCACAGAAAGTCCGATGACTAAAGGCGATGCATTACTTGTGGAAAAGAAGAAGGCTATAGATTCCTACGCAAAAGTACTGGATGGTCTTGATGGAAAGAGTTACACCGATGATGATCAGGATGGCATGATTTCTATTGATTCCATTGATGCAGGTGATTACACGATGTGCCTTGTGCCAAGTGGATCAGTTGATACAGGCAGTTATGCGACAGATGTGAATGTCAAAGACAAGATAGAATACAAGCCGATTGAAAATATTGAAGAAAAGACAGTATCTGCCGCAGAGGCAGGAGACGTAAAGCCAAGCTCAAATACCACCGCAAAGGTAGATAATTCAGCACCTGTTGTGACTGATACGGTTAAATTTATTAACAGCCGTACAGAAGAAGAAACAACATATGTACAGGATCAGGCACAGTCATTTGCGCCATATGTACAGGGAAATACTGCTGTACTGTATGGTGTGGATGGAAAAAACAGTGCAAATGTACCGGTGAGTGGCAACAGCACTGGTGGTGCATTAACGGTAACATCTGATAACAGTATGATTACTGCTTCGGTTGTAGATGCAGGAAATGTCGCAATCACTGCCGCAGATTCTGCCAGTGATTATAGTGGAAATGTCACCATCGGATACAGTGATTCTTCCACATCTAACGTCACTGTAAGTGTTAAAGGCAGTGCCAACAAGTTGACGAACAGTGCTGGTGAACAACTGTATGTAGATGCGGTAGGTACAGAAGCTACGCTTGCGGACTATGCCAAAACTGTTTTTAAGAAACAGATCATCGATCATTATTATGGCTGGCAGAATTTCAATGGCGCCAGATACTACTATGATGAAAATGGTAATGTCGTTACCGGTGAACAGACAATACAGGGAGTCAAGTACAAGTTCGGTACAGATGGTCAGTTATTAATCAATGGCACTGGTATTGATGTATCTCAATGGCAGGGTAATATTAACTGGTCACAGGCACGCACCGCTGTATCCTTCGTGATCGCAAGAGCAGGATTCAGAGGTACATCCGGAAGAATCGCAAAGGATCCGACATTCTTAAATAATATAGCTGGTGCCAAGGCAAATGGTGTGACAACAGGTGCGTATTTCTATTCTATTGCGACAAATGAAGCACAGGCAGTAGAAGAAGCGTCTCTTGCAATAGAACAGGTAAGAGCAGCTGGTGGTGTCAGTCTTCCGATCTTCATTGATATGGAAGATTCCGGACAGGCTGGCTTATCAAATGCAGAAAGAACAGCTATTGTCAATGCCTTCTGCAATACTGTAAGAGCAGCCGGTTATACACCAGGTCTCTATGCGTCCAAGTCCTGGTTAACATCCAAGATTAATACAGGTTCACTTAACTGCATGATCTGGTGTGCACAATGGAATTCAAGATGTACATACAGTGGAAACTATGGTATCTGGCAGTATTCCAATAAAGGCACTATACCTGGGATTAATGGCGCGGTAGATATGAATGCATCATATTTCTAAAAAAAACTTGCAGGAAATGAATTTTATGGTAAGCTTATAAAGCACTTTCTTTATGCACGTTCAGAGGCATAAGGCAGAAGGGAGATTGAAAAAATGAAACAGGGAATTCATCCAAAGTATTACAAGGCGAAGGTTATCTGCACATCCTGTGGTTCAGAGTTTGAAACAGGTTCAACTCTGCCAGAGATCAAGGTAGATACATGCTCGAATTGTCATCCTTTCTACACAGGCAGACAGAGATTCGCAGCAGCTGCCGGACAGGTTGAAAAGTTCAATAAGAAATACGGACTTAAGTAATGTAGAAAGAAAGCATTGGTTGAATAAACTGATGCTTTTTTAAGATTGTGGGATGTTATGTGATAGTCATAGTTTCATTGCACTATTGTGTGAACATCTTTATGATTGGTAAAGTGATGGCAGTGACTTCTCTGCCTGAATACAGGAGAATGCAACATGGGGAATAGTAATACCAGAAATAATAAAAAACGTCATAGAAAAGTAAGACCATTTGCGATCAGTCTGATGATATGGATGCTGTATACCATTCTGGCAATATTTGCAGGAGTGATAGTGGCAGGTATGTCCATGGTTCCAAGCCGTCTGAAATTATTAATGTGTGTAACACTGGCAGCGACTGTATTGATTCTTGCATTGTTTACTTTTGGCTTCTTCAGAAAGAAACATGCCAAAGCCGCAATTACCATTAATACAGTTTTTCTGGTATTGATGTGTGTTACGGGTGTTGTCGGGTTAAGACTTTATAGTTCTGCCAAAAGACTTCTGCCGGCAGTGAATACTTTAAAGACTTCTTTAAAAGCTATTCCGGGTAATTTGAGTGGTGATGATATTGTGTCTGCCCGTGCCAATACTGATCAGATTGACAGCTCTATTGATGATATCCGTAACGAAATGGATACCCCGATCTGGCATGTAGTATCTGCTGTTCCGGAGGTTGGGAAGAATGTCCGTTCTGCCGAAACTTTACTGGATATAGCGGATGACGCTAATCAGAAGATTCTTTCGCCAGGTATAGATCTGATGGAGACTACACCATTATCTACTATTAAAGCAGAAAACGGCGGATTTAACATTGTGACTATTAATGCATATCTTGATTTTGCGGATCAGATAATGCCGGAAATCAACACCATTGAGAATCAGTTAAAGGATGTTGATCTTTCTTTGACAGGTATGCAGGATGATCTGACAGCTTATGAAAAGAAGATTGATGAAACTGTTTCTATGTTTGACACATATGAACAGCCTTTAAGAGATATTATCGGTGATGGTACGGAAGAACGTATGTATCTCTTAGCGGCGCAGAACCTGGCTGAAGGGAGAGCCTTAGGTGGATTCGTTGGATCGGCGGGTACTATAACCGTTCAGGATGGCATCATGGATATTTCTGATTTTGATCCGGTAATGAAAGTATTAACAGCAGGAGCTGTTCCGGCTTCTGTGGCTCAGACGGCCGATGAGCAGCGCATCTTCTATGATCTGATGGCAGACCCGCGTAACCCTAACTTCTCCATGGATTTCAAGCGATGTGGTGAGATCTGGTCTGCGGAATATTATCAGTCCCATTACGTCCAACTGGATGGTGTTATTTCGATGAATCCATCTATTCTGCAGAAGATTCTGAGCGCACTTGGACAGTCAGTCACATTATCAGATGGCACAGAATTGGATGGCAGTAATGCGATGCGCGTTATCACAAGGGACATGAACTACAAGTACATGAATTCTGATATGGATTTAGGTATTGCATCAGCTGAAGCACGTAATGATGAAACGGACTCTCTGTATGGGGAGGCCGCAAACAGTGTTGTAGATGTATTTAAGAACAGTTTTTCTTTCAGTAATATGACCAAGATCCTGCCAATGTTTATCGATAGCTTTAAAGACAAGACAATCATGGTATGGATGCAGGATGAAGATCAGGAACAGCATATGGTAGATGCAGGCATGGCTGGAGAGCTTGTATCTGACCGCAAAAAGAGTTATACGGGAATCTGGTGGAGTTACACGCATGCGGCCAAGTTCGGATGGTTCATGGATCTGAAAACAGAGGTTTCTGATCCTGTTACGAATGAAGATGGCACAAAGACGTACAATGTATCCGCTGATATTACAGATATCTTTACAGATGAAGATATGAAGGGCGCTGGCCTGTATATTCTTGGCAGAACGAATAATGACGGTTCATTAATTGGTGTGATGCATCTGACGGCTCCGGTAGATGGCAAGATCTCAAATGTTCAGCTGAGTAACGGAGTTGAGATGATTGAAGATAATTATCAGGGTGTACAGGTATACCGGGCGTTCGACTTACGTATTCATCCGGGTGATACATTGACTGTCACGTGGCAGGTGACTACGGCAGCTGATGCCGGTCCATTACAGGTAGAGACAACACCAACCTGTACAAATTACAGATAATACATATGGATATATCGAAAGATATATCCTTTATTTGCACTATTGTGTGAATATCTTTATGATTGATAAAGTAATTTCAGCAGATTTACTATTGGCTGAAAGTCATGAATACAGGAGATTAATACATGGGAGAAAGTAATACCAGAAATAATAAAACGGGCCGCAGAAGGGTAAGACCGTTTGCGGTAAGCCTGATGATATGGATGCTGTATACCATTCTTGCGGTTTTTGCAGGAGTGATCATAGCTGGTGTTTCTGTTCTTTCCAGTCAGTTGAAACTACTGGTATGTGCAGTATTAGGCGCTACTGTATTGATTCTCGCACTGTTTACTTTTGGTTTCTTCAGGAAGAAACATACGGCAATCGCTATCGTGTTTAATTCTGTTTTCTTGGTTCTGATGCTTCTGATAAGTATTCCCGGATTAAAAATTTATGGTTCTGCGAAAAGACTTCTGCCGGCAGTGAATACTTTAAAGACTTCTTTAAAGGCAATTCCAGATAATCTAAGTGATGATGATATTGTTTCGGCGCGTGCCAATGTCGATCAGATTGACAGTTCGATTGATGATATCCGTGAAGAAATGGATTCGCCGATATGGCATACATTATCCGTTTTTCCAGAAGTAGAAAAGAATATCCGTTCTGCGAAGACTTTGCTGGATATTGCGGATGACGCAAATCAGAAACTTCTTTCGCCAGGTATAGATTTGATGGAGAAAACACCATTATCTTCTATTAAAGCAGGTGAAGGTGGATTCAATATTGTAACAATCAATGCCTATCTGGACTTTGTGGATGAAATAATGCCTGAAGTTACCCGTATTGAGAACCAGTTAAAGGGAGTAGATCTTTCTTTAACAGGCATGCAGGATGATCTGACGAAATACGAGAAGGAAATTGATAATGTTATTGATATGTTCGGAGAATACGAACAGCCATTAAGAGATATTATCGGCGATGGCAAGACAGATCGAACGTATATGTTAGCGGCACAGAATCTGGCAGAAGGAAGAGCATTAGGCGGGTTCATAGGTTCAGTAGGTACCGTGACGATTGAAGATGGCATTATGAAAATATCTGATTTCAAGTCCTGCCTTCAGGTGCTTACGTCGCCATACATTTCTGAAGATGTCGCACAGACTGAAGATGAAAAACGCATCTTTTATGATCTGATGAATGATCCACGTAATCCTAACTTCTCCATGGATTTCAAACGCTGTGGTGAGATCTGGTCTGCGGAATATTTTGAGTCACATAATATTGTGGTGGATGGCGTGATTTCCATGAATCCGGTCATTCTGCAGAAGATTCTGAGTACACTGGACAAATCAGTTACTTTATCAGATGGTACAGTAATGAATGGCAGTAATGCCATGCGTGTAATCGAAAAGGACCTGAATTACAAATACATGAATTCTGATCTGGATGAAGGCACCGCACAATGGATAGACAGAAACGATGAGTCTGATTCTCTGTATGCGGAAGCTGCCAACAGTGTTATTGATATATTTACAAACAGTTTTTCTTTCAGCAATATGACGAAGATTCTGCCTATGTTCGTAGATTGTTTTAGCGATAAGACTATTATGGTCTGGATGAACGACCCGGTTGAGGAACGTCATATGGTTAATGCCGGTATGGCTGGAGAACTTGTATCTGAGCGTAAGAAGAGCTATACAGGTCTCTGGTGGAGTTATACTCATGCGTCCAAGTTCGGATGGTTCATGGATCTGAAGACGAAGGTATCTGATCCTGTCACAAATGCGGATGGCACAAAGACATACAATGTATCCGCAGATATCACGAATATCTTCACAGATGAGGATATGAAGGGCGCTGGTTATTATATTCTTGGTAATACAAATAATGATGGCTCTCTGATAGGCGTCATGCATTTAACCGCTCCGGTAGATGGCAAGATTACCAATGTGCAGTTAAGCAATGGTCGTGAGATGATTGAAGATGTTTACCAGGGTGTACAGGTATATCGTATCTTTGAAGTCCGTGTACATCCGGGTGATACATTGAAAGTTACCTGGCAGGTGACTACGGCAGCTGATGCGGGTCCATTACAGGTAGAGACAACACCAACCTGTACAAATTACAGATAAAACATACCGGGATATATCGGAATACATATCCCGGTTTTAAACATGCATGAAAGGTTCATGATCTTCCCTTTTATGGTAAAATTGTGCAGAGGAAGGTGAATTATGGCTTCTAAGACAAATACAAAACAGCTTATGACCCTGGATGAAATCGAAAAGTACTTTTTAGATAAATCCAAAACTGATACAGATATCTCCCAGAAAGAGATTATGGAAACAGCTGAAAAGAATCATCTGAGTGAAGATGAGGAAGAAGATCTTTTTAACTGGATTGAAGATAATGGTATTCTGCTTTCTTCTGATGAAGATGATCTTCTGGATGAAGAAGAGGATGATGATGAAGATGAGGACTCTGATGAAGATTCCGATGAAGAATTACAGGATCCTTATGTTGAGAAGAATAAAACAAAAAAGTCTTCTGATTCCGTAAAAGCATATTTACAGGAGATTGGCGCTATCGACAGATTGACTCCGGAAGAAGAGAAAGAGACCGCAAGATTAATCAAAGAAGGAACCCCGGAACAGCAGAAGGCAGCTAAGGAAAAGATGGTATCTGCCAATCTGAGATTAGTTGTCTCCATGGCGAGAGACTATGTAAACAGAGGCTTGTCTATTCAGGATCTGATTCAGGAAGGCAACATAGGCTTAATGAGAGCAGTTGATAAGTTTGACTATACAAAGGGTTTCCGTTTCTCTACATATGCGACATGGTGGATCAGACAATCCATGGTACGTGCTATCGCAGATCAGTCAAGAGATATCCGTATTCCTGTACATATGACAGAACAGATTAATAAAGTGAAAAGGGTACAGAGACAGCTCGTACAGGAACTTGGCAGAGATCCGACTGATGCTGAGATCGCAAAGAAGCTGGGCAAAGGCTACACACCTGAAAGAGTCAGTGAGATCCAGCAGATTGCGATGGATCCTGTCTCTCTGGAAACACCGGCAGGAGATGAAGAAAACAGTACTTTAAGTGATTTCATTCAGGATAATAATGCGGTAGATCCGATGACATTCTCTAATAATGAAGTGATGAAGGAACAGTTAAATCAGATTCTTTCAGAGCTTCCGGAAAGAGAAGAACAGATTGTAAGAATGAGATTTGGACTGGATGGCACTGGCAAGCCTAAGACATTAGAGGAAGTAGGCAATAAGTTCCATGTCACAAGGGAACGCGTCAGACAGATTGAATCCAAGGCAATCAGAAGAATGCATCATACAATCAATACAAGCAAGGATTACAGAGATCTGAAGGACTAGTAAAAAAGAGCAGATGGAATTTCTACCTGCTCTTTTAAATGGCTTATAGAAGCTGCAGTAAATCTTCTCTTGTTAACTTAGAGGAAGAAATACCTTCTCCGGATAATACTCTTCCTGCAAGATCAGATTTTTCTTCCTGTAAGGCAAGTATTCTCTCTTCTACAGTATCCTTCATAATCAGTCTGTATACGGATACAACATTCTTCTGCCCAATACGGTGAGCACGGTCAGTTGCCTGATTTTCTACAGCTGTATTCCACCATGGATCATAGTGAATAACTATATCTGCGGCAGTCAGATTAAGTCCTGTTCCACCTGCTTTTAAGGAAATACAGAAGACAGGTACATCATCACTCTGGAATGATTCTGTCATCTCTGCACGCAGTTTCTTAGGCGTAGAACCCTCTAAGAGATGATATCTGATCTTTTCCTTATCAAGACGTGCTGTTAATTCATCCAGCATGGTTGTAAATTGTGAGAACAATAATACCTTATGACCTGAATCTACAGCATTTCTGATCATATCTATACAGAGATCTTCTTTACTGGAATTTCCCTTATACTTCTCATAGACTAATCCCGGATCGCAGCATATCTGTCTTAATCGGGTTAATTCAGATAAAACAACAATCTTATTCTCTTTGAATTCCTGATCTGACTGTTTGTTAAGCATCAGCTTTAATCTCTGTACTCTGGCCTCATACAGTTCCTTCTGTTCACCTTCCAGAGGGGCATAATAGACTTCTTCCAGTTTATCCGGAAGATCCTTTAATACATCCTTCTTTAACCTTCTGAGTACAAATGGTGTAATCATTCTGGTTAAGTCTTTTTCTGTCAGGTCATCTTCATCTCTGACAATCGGAAGTTCATAGTGTTCACGGAAGTATTGGTAAGAATGGAAGAAGCCGGGCATCAGATAGTCAAATATAGACCACAGTTCTGATAATCTGTTTTCTATCGGTGTTCCTGTTAAGGCAATACGGAAGACACTGTTGATTTCCTTTACAGCTTTCGCTGCCTGCGTAGAGGCATTCTTGATATACTGTGCTTCATCAATGACTTCACATGAGAATGTAATGTCCTTATAGAAATCTACATCACGTTTCAATAAGTCATAGGAAGTAATCAGAATGTCATTTTCTCCAGATGACTGTATTAATTCCTTACGCATTTCTGAAGTACCCTGAATCATACGGGACTTTAAGGAAGGCATGAATTTATGAATCTCACTGGACCAGTTGTATACAAGAGAAGCAGGACATACAATCAATGTTCTCTTCCTGTCTTTCCAGCTGCCGATGAAAGCTATGACTTCTAAAGTTTTCCCCAGTCCCATTTCATCCGCCAGTAATCCATCAAAGCCATTATCTCTTAAAGAACATAGCCAGCGGAATCCATCCACCTGGTAAGGACGCATCTTTGCATGCAGATCAGACGGCACATCGTAGACAGAACCATCTGTATCATGCATATGCTGGATCATTCTGCGGAAAGAAGTATCACGATCTATATCAAATTCACCTTCATCTGCCATATCATCCAGATACATGGCACGATATTTCGGTAATTCTGCCTTCCCGGAAGTGATATCAGAGTTCTTTAAAGATAAAGATTCCTTTAACTGTGCTAATTCATCTAATGAATCATCTGCTTCAATATACTGTCCGTTCTTTAAACGATAATATTTCTTCTTTCTGTCATAGCGGGATAATATTTCTGCGACCTGTTTCAGGTCAATATCATCACTGACTAAGTCTAACTGCAGGATATCATGAGATACAGATACACCTACAGTCACCTTAGGCATTGGCTTTAAGGCAATCTTCTTTAATCTGTCAGATATATATACCGTTGCTTTATCCTGTAAGGCAGGGATTCCTTCTTTGAGAAAATGATATGTTTTGTCCTGATCTCCGGATAAGGCAAGCATATGTGTTACAGGATCAAAAGAAGTAAACCAGGAAGTCATATACTGATCCATAACCTGTTCTTCTTCTAAGTCTCTATGACCATTGTCTGAGGCATTTGTGTCCAGTACGTTGTACTTGTTATCCGGATATACGGCATACAGTTCCCCGGTTATCAGATCTTTCTGCGGAAGATCCAGATAGACTTCAAAGGATGGCTTAGGAGGAATGTACTGTACAGGGTTGAAGTTATCAGCCTTTACATCTGTATAGGCTGATATAACCGGCCAGAGATATCTGGAAAAGGATGGCATATCCTTTTCTGATATAAAGAGAGAATCCTGGCCGCTATCTTTCAGATACTTTAATAAAGGCAGTACCTTATTATCATTCTTAATACGCAGGATCTCTTTCTTGTTCAGATCGAGATAATACAGATACTGATTTCCGGTAAAGAAATAGAAATGGGTATTGTTTTTCAACGTATATCCATTATCTTTTCTTTCTAAATCCATATGAATGGAAGGCGTGTCATCTGACAATGTATATAAAGTATCAGACTGAACATATCCATCAGATTCCATTACATGAATCGGCAGACCATCACAGGCATTGATAAAATCATCCAGGTAACGTCCTTTTAAAGACAGGTTACGTTTTAACTCTGAACCGGAAGAGTAGTAGGAATAAGCATAATAACTATATGAATTTGAAGTATAGGAGTCATCTGAATGATACAGAGATAACAAGAAGTCAATCAATGGTCTGCAGGCTGGTTCAAAGGCATTGCGTTCATGCACAAAGTCCAGCTGTTTGCCATACTTCTTGCGTTCATGATTATCTATCATGGAACAGAAACCGGAAATATTCTGAACGATATACATATGCTGGCCATAGATACCGATTTTAAACTCTACTGACATGGATTCTTCCGCGCTGCCATAGCCGTTGATATATGGTTCTATACGCACAGGCTGTGAAGATACTTCGGTAATCAGCGGCTGATCATTCTGATAGTCATGAATCAGATCCATGATGGCAGGATCTGTAGTTTTCTTAGGACGTGTTTTACCATTCCCTATTTCACTGAACGACATTTCATCCATGTATTTCAAAAGTACAGCTGCAATATGCTTGCATGGACGTATATATGTGTCAAAGTAAGGACACGTACAGTCATAGTCCATAACCCATTTACTGTTTGGGGAAAGCAGAATATGGACATCATAGTCGGAGTGGGAATGCGCACTTCTGACAGTTGCGTCAATTGTAATAAAGCCGCTTTCAGGATCTTCTGAAACAGAAAGATCACCAACATGCCCTCTTTTATAGAGACTTTCACCCCGCTGCAGGATGTCTTCACCAATAACGGATTTCAGATACTTGTAATCCAGCATGTTCTTCCTCCATATTCCGTATATTTTAACATGTTTAGACTATGAAGAACTATAATGGAATCGGAAAGAGTGAATATCATGATTATATCGGCATATATGGTTCCACATCCGCCGATTGCTGTACATCAGATAGGCAGAGGTGAAGAGAGTAAAATCAGAAAAACACTACAGGCTTATGACAAAGTCTCAGAAATGATCGCAGATGATGATCCGGAAACAATCGTAATATCTTCACCACATGCGACACTTTACAGAGACTGGTTCAATGTTTCTTCAGGAAGCAGGGCATATGGTGATTTCAGCAGATTCAGAGCCCGGAACGTATCCTTTGATGTGCCATATGATACTGAGTTTGTAAAGACGCTGGATAAGCTTTGTAAGAAAGAAGATTTTCCTGCTGGTACGGAATATGATCGTGACAAGATGCTGGATCATGGCACAATGGTACCGCTGTATTTCTTTTCCAATCATATGCGGGGTATTCCAATAGTCAGGGTCGGATTATCCGGCTTATCGTTAAGAGATCACTACCGGCTGGGGATGCTGATACAGGAAGTGTCAGATATATTAAACAGAAGAGTTGTGTTTGTGGCATCAGGGGATCTTTCTCATTGCCAGAAGGAAGACGGACCTTATGGCTTTAAACCGGAAGGACCTGTATATGATGAAAAGATCATGCATACTATGGCAAATGCAGATTTCAATGAGTTATTTGACTATAAGTATGATTTCCTTGAGAAAGCAGAAGAGTGCGGACACCGTTCTTTTGTGATTATGGCAGGAGCTCTTGACGGACTGCATGTGATTCCGAAAGCTTTATCTCATGAGACAACCTTTGGGGTAGGATATGGCGTTGTGAGTTATGAAGTGGACGGGGAGGATGATACCAGACATTTCTTAAAACAATATGATCATAAGGAAAAAGAAAGAATACAGATAAAAAGAAATCATGCGGACGCATATGTAAAACTGGCACTGGATGCCATTGCATATTATCAGAAACATGAGTCTTATATGCCTGTGCCGGATGATCTTCCTGAAGAAATGTATCAGGATAAAGCAGGTACGTTTGTGTCAATTCATGAAGATGACCGGTTAAGAGGCTGTATTGGAACAATCAGACCAGCCCGGAAGAATATTGCACAGGAAATCATCCATAATGCTGTATCAGCCTGTTCCAGAGATCCAAGATTCAATGAAATCAAAGAAGAGGAATATCCATATCTTGATGTATCTGTAGATGTTCTTTCAAAGCCTGAAAAGATTAATGACCGTTCTATGTTAGATGTCAGAAAGTATGGTGTTATCTGTTCGCTGCCGGATGGACGAATGGGTCTGTTATTACCAGATCTGGATGGTGTTGATACAGTAGATGATCAGATACAGACTGCCTGCCGCAAAGGTGATATTGATCCGGATGATCCTCATCTGCAGTTACAGAGGTTTACCGTAACAAGACATGAATGAAATCATATGTAATATCTGCCCGCATCATTGTCATATCAGCGAAGGAAAGACAGGTATGTGCCGGGCAAGAAGAAATGTAAATGGAAAGAATGTATGTGATAACTATGGCAGACTTACTGCGTTATCCATGGATCCGATAGAAAAGAAGCCTCTGGTACACTATTATCCGGGGTCGTATATTCTTTCAGCAGGATCCTATGGCTGTAATCTTGCCTGTCCGTTTTGTCAGAATGCATCGATATCCATGGTGAATGAAAAAAGTGTACAGTGGCACTATTTTTCGCCAGAGGAACTATGTGACATTGCATTAAAGCAGAAGAATAATTTAGGCATAGCCTTTACTTACAATGAGCCTTTGATTTCCTTTGAATACATCAAGGATTGTGCAGAGATTATGCATAAAGAAGGCAAGAAGATCGTATTAGTCAGCAATGGTACTGTTTCATCAGATATCATGAAACAGTTAATGCCTTATACAGATGCCATGAATATCGATTTAAAAGGAGATGCCTCCTTCTACAGACAACTGCATGGAGATTATGAAACAGTAAAAAATACCATTGCGTATGTATATGACAAGTGTCATCTGGAAGTGACAACATTATTGATACCGGGAAAGAATGATACTGTTCAGTTTGTTGAGAAAGAGGCAGAATGGCTGGCTCATCTGGATCAGAATATCGTCCTGCATTTAAGCAGATACTTTCCACGCTATCACTATGATATTCCTCCTACAGATATTGATAAGATGAAAGAATTACAGAAATGTGCTAAGAAGTATCTGAACTATGTATATCTTGGAAATGTATGAAAGAAGATAAGAAGTTAAAAGAGATTCATGATCAGGCAAGAAAAGAACATGTACCGATTATGTTAGATGACGGCATGTCTTTTCTTCTTTCTTATATCAGAGAACATGAAGGTATCAGGGATATTCTGGAAGTGGGTACAGCAGTTGGCTATTCCGCAATAAACATGGCAAAGATACGCTGGGACATGCATATTGATACATTAGAAGTTAATCATGAAATGGTAGAGAAGGCAAAAGAAAATATAGCCTCAGAAGGATTATCTGAGCGAATTCATGTCTAT
>CAZHUX010000033.1:0-20916 GCA_964535445.1 uncultured Galactobacillus sp.
TTTAATCTTCTTTTGGATCACCTTTGGATACCTTTGCAGAAACACACTGCTGATTGGATGTACCATGTGTACCGGTATAGTATCCGCATACCTGTATATCATGATCTACCGCATCACTCAGATCAGCAGGATATCCTCCATAGAGACCATCACTGTCTCTGATGTTGGCAATCAGATTGCCATCTTCATAGACACTTGCATAATACTTCTGATTGGCTCCATTCAGCCAGGTTGTACTGGCAAGACATGCGCCACCGGCATACTGGTTGTTATAGGCATCATGCAGGGAGAAGTCACCTGTGCATCCCTGCTGGATACGCCAGTCTACATATAATACACCAGCCGCTACAGAAGCCTGCAGATCCCACTCCAGAGATCCGTTTGTATAGTTTGTAGAAGGAACAGTAGGATTACGTTCAATACCTGCTTGCGAAGCAGTAGAAGTAATCATTTCACCACCATCCGCAACATGCGGATAGGTACCTTTGACATAGGTGATATCTACAGCATCATCCGGTCTCTGGACGCCATCCAGATTACCGCCAAGAGATTCTTCTGCATCGAGAAGGGAAACCTCAATACGTCCCGGAATATTACGCCATGCCTTCCATGTAGAGAAGTATGTATTGGCACCAGCGACTGCTTTGTCGTAACCAACCCATACGGCATTGGTGTAATTAGAAGTAGAAGCTACCATCCATTTATCCTTCATGGCTGCTCTTGGAATGCCATACTGCAATCCATCCGTACCCCAGTCAGATGTACCTGTTTTTGCATAGACAGGATAGCTTCTGTTAAGAATACCCATGTAGTTATGGAACTGATCACCGGTCAATACGTTGTTATACATTAACTGGTCAACACACCATGCACTGCCGCCATTCAGAACTCTGATATTCTGATTGTCAGGATAATATACCTGACCATCTGTCGTTTCTATCTTTCTGATCGTATGCGGTTCATTGTATACCCCAAGATTCAGCAGCATGGAATGAGCACCAGCCATTTCCTTGACGGTTGTCTCAAAGGCATTACCACCGATTGCATAAGACAAGTGATAATTATCCTTTGATGCTTTATCAAATCCTATGGAATGCAGATAATCGACAACTGCATCCGCACCAATCTTGGCAGTAACTCTTTCTAATGTCAGGATGGCAGGGATATTCAGGGATTTCGATAATGCATCCTTGATTGTAACTTCACCAGCATATCCATCATCACCGGCATTTACCAGTACTCTGGATTCACCAGGGAAGGTGATCGGCTTATCGGTTAATACTTCATCTAATGTATAGCCAAGATACTCATAAGCTAAGGCATAGCTTAATACCGGTTTTACCGAAGAACCAGGCTGCTTGTATTGGGAAGTAGCACGGTTAAGAAGTCTTGCGCCGCCTTCATAATTACGACCGCCGCCAACTCCGATAATCTCACCATTCTGGTTATTCATCGAAACAATAGCTGTCTGCATCAGATCATCCGTAAACGGAATACCGGCAGATCCATTTTCAATATTCTCTATGGCATCCTGAACATTCGGCTGTAAGGCAGTATGAATATCCATACCATAGATAACCGGATCACGTCCTGTTAATGCCTGTGCTTCATCAATGACAACATCGACATACTGAATATACTTTGAATTCTCTACATTCAGATTTGCGGATCCGATTAACTGATCTTCAACCCTGATGCTCTTAGCCAGTCTGCATTCCTTCTCATTGATGTAGCCATGCTGGAGCATCATATCCAGAACTTCATTGCGTCTCGTTGTTGCATAATCCAGATAATGATATGGATTATAGCGGTTTGGAAGGTTGATGATTCCGGCAAGTAATGCGGACTCTGATAAGTTCATCTCATCAGCATTTTTATTGAAGTAATAGCGGGCTGCCTTCTGTACACCTCTGATACGGTCACCAAAGTTCAGCTTATTCATATACAGTTCGAAGATCTGTTTCTTGGAAAGTTTTGTCTCTAACTGCATCGATAACAGAATCTGCTGTACCTTATACTCAATCGTTGCACTTCTTTCAACGGAATTATCACCAGCATCAATCGAGAAATAGGAATTCTTGATTAACTGCATGGTGAAGGTGGAACCACCCTGTACATCTCCGCCTGATAAGGTGTGAATGGCAGAAGATGTAAAACGTGGTATATCGAATCCGTTATGTTCAAAGAAACGTGAATCTTCAATAGAAAGGAAGGCATCAATCAACGATTCCGGACATTGGTCATACGTGATATTGTCACGATAATATGTACCGATTTCCGTGATCAGATTATCATTGGCATCATAGATCTTACTGGATTCCTCACTCAGAAGATCACTGATATTCAGCTCTGGCATATTTTCTGTCTTATCCTGTATGAAGTGGACCGCAAATATTCCGGTAATCAGATAACAGATAATGATAATCATAAATATGACTGTCCATATCCTCTTACGGTGTCTGCTTTTTAATATTTTCTGCTTTTTTAAAGCTTCTTTTTCTTCTTTATTCATAGGTGCCTGCTTATCATCAGGCATCTTTTTCTTCTTTCTCAGGTCTTTTATTCCCATCTGGCACCCCGATTCAAATGCTATAACAGCGCTGTTATTTTACCATAAAACAGCGCTGCAGTATGTGAAGATCGATATAGATTTATAATGCCCGGAACCATTGCAGGCAGATAGAGCCAAGTCCTGTATGGCAGGCAACCGGGCTGCATAATTGAATAATCTCAATATGTGCCTTCGGAAATCTTGCCTGCATGCGGTGATACAGACTCTCGGCATCCGTAATATTGTCCACATGGGCAATATATACATGCCAGTCATCATGACCATCATTGACCCCATCTTTTTCCATTTCATCCATGCTTTTTTCCAAAGCTTTGCGGAATGTACGTACCTTGTCCAGCGTATCAATACGTCCGGATGTGGACTTATTGATCTGCAGAACCGGCGCAATTCTTAATAATCTGCCAAGCTTTGCGGCCATTGGGGTTAATCTTCCACCACGGATTAACTGATCCAGAGTCTGGGGAATGACTAAGGTATTGGTAGTATTGATAATCTTATCTACAAGCAGAAGGGTTTCAATATCACTCATGCCTTCTTCCATGCAGTCTTTGATTCTCTTTAATATGTATTCCTGTACAACCGCAGTGACATAGGTATCCACACAGATGATCTTCATGTCCAGACTTTCGGCGATCGCATTCATTGTCGATGCTGTTCCGGATAAGCCATTGCATATCGGAACTGCGACGATTAAGTCTGTACCCTGTTCTTTTAAAGAAGTAAAGCATTCTTCTATGATACCGGGAGAAGGCTGTGAAGTCTTAAATGTATGTCCTTCTTCCAGAAGTCTGATTAAATCGTTCTTGGATAATGTTTCCATATCCTGATAGGTAGTTGATTCATCACTGATCTGAAGCGGTACACTGATAATGCCTTCTTCTGCTAACTGGGCGATAGACTTACCTGTACCACTGTCTGTTACATAAGCAATTTTCATAAAAGTAAACCTGCCTTGTATTTATTATATGCCATATCTGGCAGAAAGTAGTCTGAATTCATCTTTCTGAAGTGGTAGTATATTTTACATGAGAAACATAAAACATTTGTTTACGATCCAGAGACTTTCATGGTTTGTTCTTCTGAGTGGTCTTTTATTACTGTTCTGGACACCATCTTTATCCATGCGGATCGTATTGAATGAACCATCAGAAGGAACTGTCGTCTGCGGCAACTATAATACCGATCATGGGGAAGAACTGTTTTATACCTATAACTATACAGGACATAAGACATGGGCTTTTATCACAAAACAAATGCATAGTGTTTCTTTCTATGAATTACCGCTTGTCACTAACCAGCTGGAATTCAAGGATGAAAAAACAGAATCCATGGATATTAAAAAAATACAGGTCATGATAGGACCATTTGTATTGAAGGAATATAATGCGTCTAATATCAAAGCAGAGGCAGATACCATTCAGAACCTGGATATCTCCATTCGTGATAATCATATAAAGATGCTTTTGGAAGAACCAAATGGTTATATCCGCTTTAAAGAGAACCGGTATGTTTCTTATCTTTCTATTATCTTACTGTACATAGCCGCGTTGACAGTGATCTATGGCTTTGTTGTATGGGTTGATCATCATAGTCAGGTGATGGAGAGAATACCGGATGATGAAGCCATGTTAACAGGTGGACCGTGCTGGATATTCTTCTTATCCGAATGTATTCTTGGAAACTACTTCTATACGGCACCATGGTTCAGACTGTTGAATGCTGGGATTCTCATGATTTTATATAAACTGATCTGGCGGTTATGCAAAAGACATGCCTTTGGCTTTGATATATGCAATGTCATATGCATTGTCTATGCCATTATCTCTACCTATGTTGTATCTTACCGCAATCGTCCGATTGCCCCATGGGACTTAACTGCGATTGGAACCGCAATAGATGTGGCCGGAAGCTATGATCTGAAACTGAACCGTATCATGATCTTCTCTTTATGCATATGCATTGTTCTTGGCATCATCATGCATTTTGTAAAAAGGGATCTTATAAATCAGAAACCATATCTGCGTATGTATGGCATCATTGTCATTGTTTTAGCTGTATTCTTCTGTGCAACAGGACAGTACTTCATCTTTGATGTAGAGTTACTTTCAACTTTCCAGAATGAAGGAACTGCTTTAACCTTTACCGGTTTAACATTGCAGTACTTAAGAGAACAGCCGCATAAACCATCCGGTTATTCTGAAGAAAAGCTTTTATCTATTGAAAAAGATATGAAAAAGGATGCTGAAAAGGATTCAGGAGAAGGTACTGTTCCATCAAAGATCATCATGATCATGAATGAATCTTTCTCTGATCTTGATGTTGGCGGTACGGACTATGCGGATGGTTCCATGGATTACTTCCTTTCTTTAGATAATACAATCAGAGGCAATCTCTATGTATCGGTAAGAGGGGGAGGTACATGCAATACAGAGTATGAAACCTTAACCGGTAATACAACGGCCTTGTTTGCCAGCGGTGTCTATCCTTACAGTATGTATATGAATAGGGATGTTCCTTCACTTGTTTCCGCAATGAATGAAGAAGGGTATCTGACCACCGGTATGCATCTGGGCAAGTCTTCCAACTGGAACCGTAAGACAGCGTATGAAAGGCTGCAGTTTGACCAGACTGTCTTTGCGGAAACATTTGACGGATTAGAGACCATTCATGGTTTCCCGAGTGATGAGGCAGATTATCAAAAATTAGAAGAAGTCATCAATGAACATGAAGATCAGAAACAGTTTCTGTTCAATGTGACATATCAGAACCATGGCGGCTATGATGACAGTGCTGATTTAAAGAAAACCTTTGACTTATCAAAATATGGAAACGGTGACTATGATCTGGCTGAAAATTACTTATCCTTAATCCGGATATCAGATCATGCCTATAAAGATTTAATTGACTATTACTCTAAAGTAAAAGAACCTGTCATGATCATTATGTATGGAGACCATCAGCCTGCCATTGGCGCAGATGCGGATAATCTCTTCTTCCCTGATGCGGGCAGCGGTAAGGAAAATCTCAAAGAGTATGTGACCCCGTTTGCCATATGGGCTAACTATGACATTCCGGATGAGAATATCGGTAATCTCAGTGCCAACTATATGAGTGCATTAGTCATGCATGCGGCTAACATGAAATTAACCCCTTACCAGCAGTTCTTATGGGAGTTAAAGGATCAGTATCCCGTGATTACATTAAACGGATGTCTGGATAAAGATGGTAAATACTATGCCTCCATTCAGGATATCGATGATGAAAAGATCAATGAATACAAGATGCTGCAGTATAACAATGTCTTTGACAAGAACCGGATTGATTCTCTGTTCTCTACAGAAGATTAAAAGTTGTACTATAATCTAATTATGTCTGTACATTTATTTGTCCGCAGCAGCTATACGCTGTTACAAAGTACAATCCGCATACCGCAGCTGATCCAGGAAGCCAGGAAAGACGGCTATACGTCTGTCGCACTGACCGATCATAATACGATGTATGGTGCTGCTGCCTTTATTGATGCCTGTAAAAAAGAAGGTATGCATGGCATTATCGGTCTTGAAACAGACTGCTTTTATCATGACCGCAAAGTACCGTTTCTCTTATTGGCACAGGATAATGAAGGCTATCATGATCTGATGCTTTTATCTTCCTGGCTTGGGGATGATCATGAAGCAGTTGATGAAAGCATGCTGAAACGGATGTTACAGCATTGTTTTCTCATTGTGTATGGAGAAGGCGGCTGGTTTGACAGTGAATTAGTCAATGAGGATATGGATGGGGTAAGAGAAAAGCTGACCATCATGAAACAGGAATTAGGTAACTTTGATGTTGCCTTATCCTATCAGGATACTTCCTTATGGAAGATGCGTAATGCTTCCTTAAAAAGACTCTGTTATAACATGCATATCCATACATGTGCTCTAAATAAGATCTATTACCTGCATAAAGAAGATGCGGAATCCTACCGGATTCTTAACGGTATCCGTGAAAACAAGAATATCAACGATGCTTCCTTAACAAAGGTATCCGGAAGATATTTCCTGAATCAGGAAGAAATGGCAGAACTGTATGATTCAGATGATTTACAGCGTACGGATGAAATTGCAAATATGTGCCGTGCTGATTTTAATCTGCCTAAGACTTCTTTGCCCAGCTACCATCAGAAAGACAATATTCCTTCAGATGTATTCTTAAGGCAGTTGTGTTTTTATGGGCTTAACAAACGTCTTCATGGAAAGAAAGACATCCGTTATGAAAACAGACTGAATTATGAATTATCTGTTATCATCAAAATGCATTTTGAAGACTATTTCCTGATTGTCTATGACTTTATACTCTATGCCAGAAAACATGGTATTTATGTAGGACCGGGCAGAGGCAGTGCCGCCGGAAGCCTTACTGCCTATTGTTTAGGCATCACCATGGTGGATCCGATAAAGTACAATCTTCTTTTTGAACGTTTCCTGAATCCGGAAAGGGTATCCATGCCGGATATAGATACGGATATACCGGATAACCGTCGTGATGAAGTCATCCGGTATGTTTACGAAACTTATGGCAAAGACCATATTTCCAATATCATTACCTTCGGTACATTAGGGTGCCGTCAGGTAATTCATGATGTTGGTAAAGTCATGAATGTATCACAAAGAGATATTGAAACACTTTTACGCTGCATTCCTTCATCACCAGGTATGACATTATCCAAAGCCTATAAGGAATCAGAACGCATGCGTCAGGTATTAAATGCCTCACCTGTCTTACAGAAGCTTTACGAGACGGCTTTACCATTAGAAGGATTACCGAGACATGCCAGCATTCATGCGGCCGGTATTGTCATGTCAAAGCTTCCTCTCCATGATGTTATTCCGACAGTACGAATGGGAGAGGGGATGTTAACATCACAATATGAAGCAGGGTATCTTGAAGAAAGAGGATTAATCAAGATGGACTTTTTAGGTCTTCGCAACTTAACCATCATTGATGAGATCGTGCAGAAGATACATCAGAAAGAACCATCCTTTAACATCATGAATATTCCGCTGGATACACCGGCAGTCTATGAGTTATTTTCTAATGCGGATACAACCGGTATCTTCCAGTTTGAAAGTGAAGGCATGAAGAAAGTATTAAGACGCATTCAGCCAAGACGCTTTGAAGACCTTTCCGCTGTGATTGCCTTATACAGACCTGCCAGCATTGATTCCATTCCTGCGTATCTTGAAAACCGGAAACATCCCGAAAAGATACACTACATGCGTAAGGAACTGGAACCGATCTTAAAAGAAACATACGGTATCATGATCTATCAGGAACAGGCCATGCTTGTCGCAGAGAAGGCAGCCGGATTCTCTTTAGGCAAGGCAGATATTCTCCGTAAGGCTATGTCCAAGAAAAAGATGGATCAGCTGCAGGCCTTAAGAGGCGACTTCTTTAAAGGTGCTTTAAAGAATGGCTACAGTGAATCCGAAGCCAGTACATTATTTGATCAGATATCAAAGTTTGCCGGGTATGGATTCAACAAATCTCATGCCGTAGCTTACTCTATGATTTCCTATCAGATGGCTTATCTGAAGGTAGTATACCCATTGTATTTCTATCCGTCTTTATTGGATTCTGTTATCGGAGACGAAAACAAGACATCGCAATATATTGATGAATGCAGACGCAGAGGTATCACGGTTTTATATCCGGATGTCAATGAAAGTGAAAAGAATTATGGTTCAGATCATAATGGCATCAGACTGCCGTTAGCCGTCTTGAAAGGGATTGGCAGACACGTATCTGACAGCATCATAGAAGAACGTCAGGAAAGAGGCAGGTATCAGGACTTCTTTGACTTTACCGCAAGAGTATTACTGCACCAGGTCACCAGAAGTCAGATCGAAACCATCATTGACGGCGGTGGTCTGGATTGTTTTCATGAATCCAGAAGAACATTAAAGTATGCATTGGATGATGCTTTGCGCTATAGTGAACTTGTCCAGATTCATGATGATAAAAAGATTACACTGGATCTTGGATTAATCAATAAACCAAACCTGAAACGTCTGAAGGATGATCCGGATGACCGCATGGAAAATGAGCGGAATGCCCTTGGCTTCAACCTGGGACCTTCGCCAATTACATCTTTGCGTAAGAAGGCAGGCATCCATGATCCGGGTCTTGCCAGTTTATTAACGATGCAGGGACAGGTAACCGGTTTTGCCTTAATCAGAAGTGTCCGTCAACACCGTACAAAAAGAGGTCAGATGATGGCATTTGTAAAGTGTGTGGATGAAACCGCATCTATGGATTTGCTCATCATGCCATCCCAATATACGAAGTACGGACCATCACTTGTGAAAGGGACGTATATACGTTTTCATGGTAAAATGACAGAGGATGCATCCTGCATCGTCAATCAGATTGAATTCATTAAAAAGAGATAAAGATATGGCAAAAATATTAATCGTAGATGATGAAGAGAATATCAGGGAAGTTGTAAGAGAATATTGTGAACTTTCCGGTTATGAAACAGATGAAGCTTCTGATGGTCTGGAAGCAATAGATAAAGTCAAGAACAATCATTATGACTGCATCGTCTTAGATGTCATGATGCCTAAGCTGGATGGCTTTTCCGCATGCCGGGAGATCAAGAAGATAGATGATGTACCGGTTATCATGCTCAGTGCAAGAACCGAGGAATATGACAAGCTGTTTGGATTTGAAATCGGTGTTGATGACTATGTCATCAAGCCATTCTCCCCGAAAGAACTCATGGCGAGAATCAAAGTGATATTGGAAAGAGGCAGCCATCATGAAAGCAAGATTCTGAAGTATGGGGGTCTTGAAATAGATGTACCGGGAAGAACGGTAACAGTGGATGGGGAAAGAGCAAATCTCACCCCTAAGGAAATTGATCTTCTGATTTACCTTGCCCAGCATCAGAATGTAGCTTTAAGCAGACAGAAACTGTTAGAAGAAGTATGGAATTATGATTACTTTGGAGATGACCGTACAGTCGATACACATATCAAGATGTTAAGACACAGTCTTGGCAAGTATCGTGATCATATCGTAACGGTGAGAGGAATGGGATATAAATTTGAAGCTTGATACACATGGCATCCGCTTCCGCTTCTGGCTGGTGTTTTTGTTACTTGCGATTGGCATTACGGTATTCATTGGTATTCTTCAGGTAGGATTAATCAGTCCGTATTACCGCAATGCGAAAATCAATGCGGTCAGTACCGTCGCTGATAATGTCATTCATGATATTGTTGATGATGGCAGTGTATCCGGTACAACCAGGGCAATGCGTGAAGCAACCGAAAATGATGTATGCCTGATTATTTATAACAAAGCAGGCAGAAGTGTATATGAAGAAGACAGTCTAGGATCAGGCTGTATTTTTCATACGGAATCATTCTCTCAGGATAAGAAATTAGGTACATCTGATAAGATGATTCAGGTATTGACTGATAATAAAGGTACGTATTCTGTCAATATGGTGAATACATTAACCAATCAGGAAATGATCATCTATGGTAAGGAAGTTCATGCCAATCTTGCAGATTATTATATCTTTGTCAATTCTCCATTGGAACCGGTAGACTCGGTTGTTTCTTTCTTTATCCGTCAGTATTTCTGGTATACGGTTCTTGCGATAGCATTGGCTTCTTTAGTTGCTTTCTATGCTTCCAGACAGATTACGGATCCGATTGTCAAAATGAAGAAGGAAGCCAACAAGCTTGCCCATGCGGATTACAGTGCATCCTTTGACGGAGGCTCTTTTACCGAAACAAGGGAACTTGCGGATACATTGAATCAGGCAGATCAGAAACTTGGCAAGATTGATGAATTAAGAAGAGATTTAATAGCCAATGTATCTCATGATATCCGTACACCTTTAACCGATATCCGTGCTTATGCCGAGATGATACGGGATATCTCTGGTGATAATAAAGAGAAAAGAGAAAAGCATCTGAATGTCATTATTCATGAAACTGAATATATGAGCAATCTGATTAATGATATGTCAGAATTATCCGCCATGCAGTCCGGTAACTTTACCGCGCAGAAAGAAAACATGGATCTTGTTGAAAAGATCCATGAGATTGCCGAGATGGATATGCCTTTGATTGAAAAGTCAGAGTTAAAGCTTGTCATCGATACACCGGATACTTTAACGATCTATGCAGATCCTATTAAAATAGGACAGGTAATAGCCAACTATCTTTCTAATGCCATCAAGCATTCTCCAAAGGGGCATACGGTTACCATCCGTGCCTTTATGAAGAAAGATGAAGAAACCGTCAGACTGGAAGTACAGGATGAAGGAGAAGGTATTCCTGACTCTGAACTTCCGTATATATGGGATCGTTATCAGAAATCTTCCCGTACATTCCGCCGGGATATGCATTCTACCGGATTAGGTCTTGCTATTGTCAAAGCAATAGCGGATGCACATCAAGGAAAGTGCGGGGTAGAGACTAAAGTAGGAGAAGGATCAACCTTCTGGTTTGAATTGAGGGAGACACATGAAGCCTGATTATCTGTATGGTACATCTTATACACTCATACAGGGTGAACATATGTTTCATTTCAACAGTGATACGGAATTACTGGGTTCTTTTATGCATGTCCATAAGAAAGATACGGTATTGGATATCGGTACAAACAACGGGGCACTTCTGCTGTATGCGGCATCTAAAGGAGCATCTTCTTTATGCGGTATTGATCTTTTCGATAATATCATCCATCTTGCGCAAATGAATCTTCAGCTGAATCATCTGGATGCGGAGATGCATGCCGTAAGATTACAGGAATTTTCACATGATCCTTTTGATGTCATTGTCTGTAATCCACCTTACTTTGACACAAAGACAGATCATTTGAAAAATGAGAATTTATATTTACGTGCTGCCAGACACACCGACTTTCTTCCATTAGAAGATCTCTTTTTCTATACTTCTAAGTTATTAAAACCGAATGGTTCCTTCTGTCTTGTCTACCGGCCGGATTGTCTGAATACAATCCTGCATACAGCTTCTTCCAATAACCTGTATCCTGACCGGATGCGGATTGCCTATGCTTCAAAAAACAAACCGGCTAAGACCATTCTGTTATCATTCTGTAAAAGGAAAAACATTCATCTTCAGATTGAACCGCCAGCGTATCTAGATGACAGGGATTCCATATGGAAGAAAGGAGAATACGCATGATTACAACGATTGCATGGATTCTCCTGGTTATCGTACTCATTATCTTTGCCTTTGCCTTGTTTCTGTTTCTATGGCATCCGGCTAAAAAAGAACCTGAAGTAATACCAGATACTTCCATACCTGTTTACCGGCATGCCAGGAAAGAAGCAGGGGAAGATTACAGCTGGAAAACAGAAAGATATCTTGAAGAAGCACAATTACGCTGGCCGCAGTTACCACTGATGTTAGAAAGAATCCAGCTGGATCATACATTATTAATGCATTGGAATGGCCTAAGCAAGTCCAGACATGACCTGTTATTCTCTTTTACTGACAGATCCTCTGCCGAAGCATTATTTGAGGCAGTTGAACAAATCAGTGAAGCGGATGAGATTCCTGAAGCAGATTTCTGGATCATGATACCTTTATCAGATGAAGAAGCAGTCAGTGAAACAGAAGTATATGAATACTTTAATACCAATCATATTCAGCTGGACGCCTATGCTTCAAAAAACAAACCGGCTAAGACCATTCTGTTATCATTCTGTAAAAGGAAAAACATTCATCTTCAGATTGAACCGCCAGCGTATCTAGATGACAGGGATTCCATATGGAAGAAAGGAGAATACGCATGATTACAACGATTGCATGGATTCTCCTGGTTATCGTACTCATTATCTTTGCCTTTGCCTTGTTTCTGTTTCTATGGCATCCGGCTAAAAAAGAACCTGAAGTAATACCAGATACTTCCATACCTGTTTACCGGCATGCCAGGAAAGAAGCAGGGGAAGATTACAGCTGGAAAACAGAAAGATATCTTGAAGAAGCACAATTACGCTGGCCGCAGTTACCACTGATGTTAGAAAGAATCCAGCTGGATCATACATTATTAATGCATTGGAATGGCCTAAGCAAGTCCAGACATGACCTGTTATTCTCTTTTACTGACAGATCCTCTGCCGAAGCATTATTTGAGGCAGTTGAACAAATCAGTGAAGCGGATGAGATTCCTGAAGCAGATTTCTGGATCATGATACCTTTATCAGATGAAGAAGCAGTCAGTGAAACAGAAGTATATGAATACTTTAATACCAATCATATTCAGCTGGACGCAATGATTGCCTGTGGCGAAGGGTTTATTAATATGCCGGGTATGGGTGGTTATGAAGCATGTATCGGTATTGGGACAAAAGCTTATTGTAAGTATCAGATTACTGGTGATAATGAAGAATATGACTGGATGGCATCTTTGCAGTCTTCTTCTTTATTCCTGCCTTCCTGGAATCATTCTGCAGAGATGGCAGCCGAAGCGATCTATGATAAACTTCCTTCACTTGTTCATCTGGAATTAAAGCTAAAAAGAATCTATGGCAATAAAGCAATGCAGGATATCATGCGTCTTTATCCTTCTACAGAAAGCTGGTTTTATCCTGTCCTGGAGAAAGATGATACAACCCTGTATGTTTACGCAGATACTACCGAAATACTGCATCAGGCGGATACAGTATTAGAGAAATATGCCAAGGACTCTCATATCCAGATGGATATTCTGAAGATTCATGAAGCTGAGAAATCCGTATCATCAGAGGACAGGGAATATCTGTATCTGAAAAATGCGGTTAAAGAGTCTTTCCAGATACAGGCCGTCATTCCTGTTTTATCGATGTCAGAAGATGATTCCGTACATCCTTTTAAAACATTGTACTTCATGCCTTCCTATGATCACATGCAGATATCTTCTTCCGGCAGTGTGGCATTTTACAGAAATCTTCTGAATGGCTCATCACATGCCTCTGGTGATAGTCGAAAGCAAGCATAAATAAAAGGACTCCTGTGAGTCCTTACGCCGGTTGTCCGAAGGCACCGCTGATCATTGCATGGATTTCCGAACGCATACTGTCCAGATTTCCTGGAAAGTGATCAATGATTGCCGAATAGGAAACAGAACATATCATGGAAAGCAGGGAATAGAGACGTACCAGGATCTGGTGCTCGCTGATCCCTGATTTTTTAGAGAAAGATATAATCTTTTCACGGATTGCTTTCATAGTAGGATTATCAGAAGTGATGAAATCCACTTCCGAGATAGGCCATACAAAGTCTTTCTTCATAATCCTGACAAGATCCGGTTCATCTTTAAAGAGATCCATCAGATAATCTGCCATATCATTGGCAGAGGCGACCAGATCAGCATTCTTGTCTTTTATCTTACTGTAAGCCGTATCCAGTATAGTGGAAGACAATCTTGCGGTTAATGCACGCAGGATGTCTTCTTTATCTTTAAAATACAGATAGAAAGTACCCTTGGCGATGCCGGCACCTTTGCATATTTCGGCAATGGATGTGCGGCTGACCCCTTTCTTGGTAAAGAGCCTGTAGGCAGAATCCAGCAGGGCCTTTCTCTTATTCTCTTTTTTCTGAGCTACTAACTGTGTCATTGCATCTCTATATTTAATACAAAATGACTGAAAGTCAATTTATTTGAATTTAGCGCGTATACATTTCTATAAAAATGACTAAAAGTCATTTATTTTTATTGACTCCATATACATCATGATTAAAATGTTCAATGTGAATGACCGTTGGTCATTAATTTTGGGGGTTTATGTTATGCGGAAATTTGCACATTTTATTGTCAGATTCCGTAAGATGATTATTGTATTGGCTGTATTGCTGCTGATTCCTTCAGCAATCGGGGCAGCTTCTACAAAGATCAATTACGATATTCTGACATACCTTCCACAGAATCTGGATTCTATGAAGGGTGAGCAATATCTGGAAAAAGACTTCAACCTTGCCTCATCAGCTATGATTACGGTAGAAAACATGCCAACCGCACAACTGATGGATCTGAAAGAGAGAATTTCAGAGGTTGACGGCGTATCTGATACTTTCTGGCTCAGTGATGTTCTGGATGTTACCGTCAGTAAAGATATGCTGCCGGATGAAATCAAGAACTTCATGTTCAATGATTCAGGTGCTACATTGATGATTGTCCGATTTGACGATGTTGCTTCTTCACAAAGAACGATGAATGCCATTGCCAAGATCAAGACAATATGCAAAGGGGAAGCCTATATCGGCGGTATGTCCATCATCCTGCAGGATACCAAGGCTCTGGTAGATCAGGAACTTCCGATCTACATCATCATTGCATTTGCCGCATGTATCGTTGTGCTGTGGCTTGGCATCAAGCAGAACCTGTTACCATTCCTGTTCATGTTAGGACTGATATTCCCGATTCTCTATAACTTTGGAACAAATATTATCTTCGGTCAGATATCGTATATTACCGAAGCCTTGGCTACGGTACTGCAGTTAGGTGTCACCATGGACTATTCCATCTTCTTAGTCAACCGTTGGCAGGAAGAGAAGAAACGATCCAAAGATGATTTTGAAGCAATGGAAAAAGCCATTGTCAATACAGGTGTTTCCATCTCTGCTTCTTCCTTAACTACTGTAGCTGGCTTCTTAGCCTTATGCTTTATGAGATTGACATTAGGCCGTGATATCGGTCTGGTTATGGCAAAAGGTGTTATCCTTGGTGTTATTTCTACCATTACGATATTACCTGCATTGATTCTCTGCTTCAGAAGACAGATCAATGCCCATACACATAAAACTGTTATTCCTAAGTTAAAGAGAACCAGTTACTTTGTCACAAAGCATCATAAGTCTATTCTTGCTGTATATGCAGTTGTGCTTGTATTCTTTGCCTTAGCATATCCAAAGGTTCAGCAGTATTACACATTAACAGATTCCCTTCCAAAGGATATGACCGGTATTGTCGGTAATGAGAAGTTAAAGAAAGACTTCAACATGACTTCTTCCTACTTTGTCATTATCAAAGATGACGTCAAGGAAGATCAGGTTGCCCAGATGTCCAAGGAAATGGAGAATGTCGATGGCATTACATCAGTTCTGTCACTTGAGAAGTTTGTTGGTTCGGCAATTCCGGCTGATATGTTACCAAGTATCGCTACAGAGACATTCAAGGCGGGTGGCCATGAGATGATCATGGTTAACTCTGAACTGAAAGCCGGATCTGATGCAATCAATAAACAGATTGATGAATTAAACAAGATCGTCAAGAAGTATGACAGTACAGCTGTAATTACTGGTGAAGCTCCAATGACCAAAGATCTGATTGAGATTGCTTCGGTTGACTTCAATAACGTCAACTGGATCTCCATCGCATTTGTATTCCTGATCATTGCTGTATCCTTCAAGTCCATCTCTATTCCGGTTGTCCTTGTTGCGGCAATTGAATCTGCTATTGTCATCAACATGGCTATCCCTTACTTCAATGGTACAGTGGTTCCATTCATCGCAAGTATTGTTATCGGAACCATTCAGTTAGGTGCTACGGTTGACTATGCAATTCTTATGACAACAAGATTTGAAGAAGAATTAAGCAAGGGTCATACAAAGATGGAAGCAGCGCAGATTGCCGTTGAAAACTGCTCACAGTCTATTATTTCTTCCGCATTAACATTCTTTGGCGCAACGGTCGGTGTATCGATTGTATCCAAGATGGAAATATTACAGAGTATCTGCTTATTAATCGCAAGAGGTGCTCTGATATCCATGGCTGTTATTATCCTCGTATTACCATCTCTGTTAATCCTGATGGAACCGGTTATCAGACATACAACAATCGGATGGGCTAAGAATAAAAATGATGAAAACAATGAATCAGCAGAAGAATTGAAGGAGGCTGAGTGAGATGAAAAAGAAGAATATTGCCAGGGCAGCAGCAGCTGCATTTATCGCCGCTAATATTACTGCTACAGTTGTACCGGTTTATGCAGATGAAGATGATGACAGTGATGTTACAAAAGATGAATCTGTATATACCGTATTGAATGCGGATGGTTCTGTTAATGAAATAACCGTAAGTGATCAGCTGCATTCAGAAGATGGCTTTAACAATTATGAAGATAAATCTGATCTGAAAGATGTACAGAATCTGAAGAGTGAAGATCCTGTAAAATCAACAAAAGACGGATTCGTCTGGAATTCCAAGGAAAAAGATATCTACTATCAGGGTACTTCTACAAAAGATCTGCCTATGGATATCAACATTACCTACACAATGGATGGTAAGGAAGCAACAGCCGAGTCCCTGTTAGGTAAGTCCGGACATATTCAGATTAAGATTGCTGTAGATAACAAGCAGAAACAGACATTTGAATCCAATGGCAAGAAGTATGACCTGGCTACACCATTTGTGACCGTAGCAGGTGCTATGTTAGATCAGGATAAGTTCTCTAACGTAGAGATTAATGAAGGTACTGTTACAAGTGATTCTTCCCATAACATTGCGGCAGCAGTCATGATTCCTGGCTTAAAGGATGGTTTATCCTCTGTCATGGACAGTGACATCTACAGTGCAATCTCTTCTTATCTGATTGATGACATTACAATTGATGCAGATGTAACAGACTTTGAATCTCCTACAATCATGTTAGCTGCAGCAACATCAACAGATAAGTTAAAGGATGAATTAGGAGATGTAGATATCCCTGATATCTCATCACAGTTAGATCAGCTTCAGGATGCAACAAACCAGCTGATTAATGGCTCTCAGTCTTTATATGATGGTTCTGTTCAGTTAGATGATGGTACTGGTGCATTGTTAAATGGTATTAATTCCTTAAGCTCTGGTGCTAACACATTAGTTAGTGGTGCTAACCAATTATCTACAGGAGCAAGTGCTTTACAGAACGGTCTTGGTCAGTTATCTGGAAACAGTGCAGCAATAAGAACTGCTGCACAGCAGGTGGCTGACGGTGTTCTGAATACTGTTAACCAGCAATTATCAGAACAGGGATTAAATACAGTTACTCTTGATAACTTCAATAAGGTTCTTGCGGATGATGGTTATATTCATGATACGCCACAGTTGGAAGCTGCAGGTCGTCAGGGTGTAAAGGATGCTATTCAGGCTACTGGTGCCCAGGTAAGTGACAGTGATGTAGATACAATCGTATATTATGCATTAACAAATCCTGGTATTACAGGATCCAACACAACTGAAAAGATTACAAATGCGGCTAATGATTTAAATAACATTAATACGAACATTGCACCTAAGGCACTTAAAGCTCAGCAGACACTTGCAGGTGCTGCTTCCACAGATGATTTGTATAGCAAGGCACTTGCTGATAGTGGTGTTAAAAAGCTTGTTGCTGCTCAGAAAGCTGCTGAGGCTACAGATGACAAAGCGAATGCATATGCAGTCAAAACATTCACTGATGCGGTAAATTCTGCAAAAGCTGGTGCAAGTGCTCAAGGCGTTACACTAGATGATAATGTTGCAAAAGGAATTGTAGTTTCTGCATTAAATGATAATTCTAAGAATCCTACTGATACCAATGCTATTACGCAAAGTATTACTACAAAACTTACTCAATATTTAACTGCAGCAGCAACGGCTAAGGCGGGAGGAGACGCTACAACATATAACACCTTAACTCAAGCATATACAAATGCAGCCACAATGGAAAGCGCAGTAGAATCTGTAATTGCTGGGCTTTATAAGCAGCAGGTTGCAAATACATCAGATGCAGATGTACTTAAATTGATTGTTCAGGGAATTAAAAATACTGGTGTATCAGATGATGCTACTGCATTGACAGTCGTTGTCTACGCTGGACAGAATGGCGTTGATTTCAATACAGCTGGCGCTGAACTTCAGAAGGCACAGGCAGCCCAGACAGCCCAGACGAATGCTGTGGCAGATGTACAGAATGCAAATGGTTCAATCGTACTTGGTACATATTATGTATTAGCTGAACCAACTGCAACGAATGCTGTTAAGGGCAATGGTAATAACGGTTCTGCTTTAGCTACATTAGTTAATATTAAAGCCTTCGTTACAGGCATTAATAACTATACTGCTGGTGTAGATACAATTTATGCTCGTAGTAAGGATCTTACTAAGGGTGCATCTCAATTAGCTTCTGGTGCATCTCAGTTAAAGTCCGGTATCTCTCAATTACAGGCTGGCGCAAAGACTCTTAAGACTGGTTCTGATACACTTGCAAGTGGTGCAAAGACATTACTTGATGGTTTGAACCAGTACAATGATGAAGCAATCTCCAAGTTAACAAAGAACGAGAAGATTACAACATTACAGGATGCTGCTGATCTGTTTACAGTCATTGAAGAGAATGCTGATGATTACAATAACTATTCCGGTATCTCTGAAGGTACAGATGGTTCTGTAAAGTTTGTTTACAAGGTTGAAGGTGTCAAGGAAGAAAAGACTACTAAGTCTGAAGATGATTCTACCAAGAAGGATACAAGATCCTTCTGGGAAAGAGTTGTAGATCTGTTTAACTTCTCTGATCTCTTCTGATTCATTAAGCAAATCGGATATCATATCTGATTTGCTTTTATTATGTCTGCATGAAAAAAGCATGGTTTCAATGACCATGCTCATTCATTACCTGTAGATTCCTGCTGGGTTTGTTCTGCCGCATCACTTTCTGACTGTGGTGTAGAAGAAGGGGTCTCTGAAGCAGAAGGGGTTGGTGTTGCTTTCGTCTTGCGTGTCTTTTCTTCCGTATGATGCAGCTGATAGACAACAACCTCTGCATCTGCAAGAAATCTGACATCTTCTTTTGTAGTACCGACACCATTGGTGATATCGAGTATAAACTGACCATCGATGTCATGCTTTCCTCTTAAATACTCATTAGCCATGGCTGGTGTATATAAAGCTGAGAAGAAGTAATATGCCTGACCACCATGAGAATGTCCTGCCAAGAAGTAATCCGTTAGATCTTCCGGTACAACAGAGACACTGTCAGGTGTATGACAGACGGCTATGACATAGTTATTGTCAGATACATTGGCATAGGCACTCTGTACATCCTGCTTGCCATTCAGACCATTGTCTAATCCTACTAATGTTACAGAGTTACTGCCTTTTTTATGCAGGAATAAGGAAGTATTGTTCAATACTTCAAAGTCACTAGATGCATAGATATCATTGACAGATGTCTTCATTTCATCTGTCGCATCATCATTGTCTCCATATACGGCAAACTTGCCATAGGGAGCCTGAATCTTTTTAAATGCTTTCTTAAGGATATTGTTGTTATCTTCTGTCGCAGTGACATTTTCATCATAGATATCTCCTCCGAATATCACGGCATCCGGAGATATCTCATTGATTTTATCAATCAGTTTATTCAGTCTTCTTTCATCCATGAAGGTTCCGAAATCCAGATCAGAGAAGAACAGAATATTCATGTCATTCATCTGTTCCGGTATTTTCTTATCATCAAGAGAAACATATCTTGTGGTATATCTTTGCGGTGCTATATGTCCTGCATCATACCAGACAAAGCCGGCTGCCAATGCTAAGACGGTTATTACAATTACTACTTTATGCCATGTTTTCATACCTGACTATGATATCACAGGAAAGGGTTCAGATATGCTACAATATCACGCGGAGAAACTATGATTTACAAGAACTACATCATTCCCATGGAATGTCTTTTAGTTGGAAATAAAGTAAAAAGAGGTGCTGTAGAATTCCTGAATGTCTTAGAGACAGAAGGTATCAGCTATACGGTTATTACCGAACATTCCGGTAAATACAGGGATAACTTCGTGGATGACATGATTGATCATGGCTTTCAGTATATAAGACCATCCTATGTATATACCAGTTCCATGGCTGCCGTAGATTATGTCTTATGGGCACATCCTGATAAGAGAAAGGTCATGATGCTTGGAGGAAGAGGACTGCATTCCGCTCTTGAAAAAGGAGGCTTTCAGTTTACTCATGATAATCCTGACTGGTTGTTTTTAGGCAATGACAGAGAAGCTTCCTATCTGGATTATTCAGAGTGTCTTGAAGCAATCATGAATGGTGCCTATATCATCTCTGTTGATAACAGAAGGATGCAGTTATATGAAGGCAGACATATCTTAGGCAATGCTTCGGTTGTAAAGATGCTGGAATACGCTACAGGGAGTAAATCTGTATCCTTTGGCAGAGGGTCCAGATACTTACTTGCCTCTGTATTAAGATATATGCAGACCAATGCAGAAAATACCATCATGGTAGGATCTGACTTTCAGAAAGATATTGAACCTGCTCAATCCTTAGGCATGGAAACCTGTTTTATCTCTGAT
>CAZHUX010000034.1:0-19943 GCA_964535445.1 uncultured Galactobacillus sp.
TCATCCAGATGGTTCAGATCATGACCAAGATCCTTCTGTTCCTTCAGGATATACTGCGCCGCATTGGATACCATGAAGTACTGCTGATAAATACGCAGCTTTCTGCCATCATCATCAGAATCATCAGGGTACAGGAATAAAGTCAGATTATGCGCAATATCTTTTTTATCAAAGTTAATGGAATCGGTAATGATAGAAGGATCCACTGTATCCAGATCAAAGAGGTGCAGGGTATTCTTCTTGCCATGGTAGCCGATGACATCCATGTCATAAAGATGAGAATGATATGTCTTGCCAGCTAATTCTACCGGGAAGGAAATGCCTGTATCCCTTAACATGTTCTTTCCATCTAACCATGTATCCGGAACTTCAAACTGCTTTCTGTCTTTGAATTCCTGACGGAACAAGCCGAAGTGATAATTTAAACCGACACCATCGCCAGGCATATCTAATGTTGCAATAGAATCCAGGAAACATGCGGCTAAACGTCCCAAGCCGCCATTGCCAAGAGATGGTTCCTTTTCTACTGCTTCTACATCAGAAAGCTTTTTGCCATGCTTTGCAAGAATATCAGATACTTCATCATAAATACCAAGGTTGATCAGATTCTTGCCAAGCTGACGGCCGATCAGAAATTCAGCACTGATATAATAGAGTTTCTTGTTTCCATCTGTTTTCGGCAGTTTCCCGGCACGATCTTTTACAAGAGCGAGAACTGCATCATAGAGTTCCGCATTGTCTGCATCCTCTACAGGCTTCTTAAGTAAACCAGTAAGTTCATTTTCGAGATCCATAATTTCTCCTTTATATGACAATTTCTGTCTTTTGCTTAAAATGCATTGCAAGTATAATCATTAATGCCGTTTGTTTCAAGGCTGGCCATGGAAAAAACAGGTATCAGCGTTTATACTTAGTACGATTATAAGGATGTAAATAACATGAAAAAAGCCGGAATACTGATGCCTGTAGCATCACTTGCAGGAAGACATGGCTGTGGAACCTTTGGTAAAGAAGCATATCACTTCATAGATGCTGTATCCAGGGCAGGATTAAGGATATGGCAGATTCTGCCTTTAAATCCGCTTGGATACGGGAATTCTCCTTATCAGCCATACTCTTCTTATGCAATGGATGATCTGTATATATCATTAGATGATCTCTATGAAAGAGGATTACTGCATCATAAAGCACCTTCTTTTCACAGGAATGCTTCACGAATAGATTATGAATCCGTCAGAAAATTCAGAGAACCTTATTTAAGAGAAGCCTGGCATAACTTTGTCCCGGATCAGAATTATACGGTTTTCAGTTTTCAGGAATGGTTGAGAAACTATGCTGTTTTCATGACGTTCAGAAAAATCAATCATAACAGGTGCTGGAATGAATGGCCGGATGACATGAAGAATGAGCCGATTGAAGGCAATATAGATCTGAAACAGTATGAAGATGAAATCCTGTATCAGGTATTTCTGCAGTATATTCTTTTCCTGCAATGGAAAGATTTAAAGCAGTATGCCAATGATCATGATATTGAAATCATGGGAGATCTTCCTTTCTATGTAGGACTTGACTCTGCAGATGTATGGGCTTCAAGAGAAAACTTTCTGTTAGATAAAGACGGACATCCGGATTTCATTGCCGGAGTTCCACCGGATTATTTCAGCAAGACCGGTCAGAGATGGGGTAATCCTATCTATAACTGGGATTATATGAAGAAAGATCACTTTAAGTTCTGGATCGAAAGACTTTCCTATACACAGAGATTATTTGATGCAGTCAGAGTCGATCATTTCCGTGCTTTTGATACATACTGGAAGATCAAGGCATCCTGTCCTACAGCGGTAGATGGAGAGTGGGTAGAAGCACCAGGGTATGAATTGTTTGATGCCCTATTCAAAGTGGCACCTGATCTTGAAATCATCGCCGAGGACTTAGGTGATCTCAGGGCAGAAGTATTAACCTTAAGAGATCATTATCATTTCAGGGGTATGCGGGTTATTGAATTCTCATTTAATCCGGATGGTATGGAAGAAGATAAGGATCATCTGCTTGTCTATACGGGAACACATGATAATGACCCTTTATATGCCTGGTATCAGAAACATACATCTTCTGAAAGACATAAGATGCGTAAGTACCTTTGGAATCATGGGTATAGAAAACATTCTTTTGTAAGTGATATGACTGATTATGCCCTGCATTCCAATGCGGACATGGTCATTATCCCTATGTGTGACTGGATTCATGGGGATGGAAGTACAAGAATCAATTTACCTGGTACAGTCGGAAAGAATAACTGGACATGGAGAATGCAGAATTTAAGTGCATTTGAAAAGAGAATTGCAGAAATCAGACAGTCGGTTAAGGAAGCAGGCAGATAAATGGAAACTGTCTGTGGTATAATGCGAAACGTCTTATAAAGGAGTGACGATAGATGGATCTGTTATTGAATATTCTGAAGTCGGTTTTATATGGAATTGTACAGGGCATTACCGAGTGGCTGCCTATCAGTTCTACAGGTCACCTTATTCTGATGAATTCTTTTATGCCTTTGAATCTGTTTAAGGATGCCCAAAGCAATGTTGAATTCTGGGATATGTATAAAGTGGTAATTCAGTTTGGCTCTATCCTGGCTGTACTATTACTCTATTGGAACAAATTGAATCCGTTTAATCCTAAACTGAAACCTGCTAAAAAGAAGAGTATCTGGCGTTTGTGGGGAAAGATCATCATTGCCTGCATACCAGCCGGAATTGCCGGGGTGTTATTAAATGACTGGATTGATAATGTGATGAGTGCTTCCTGGATTATAGCAGTAGCTTTAATCGTTTACGGTATTCTCTTTATCTGGATGGAAAACAGGGATCATCACTATACCGTAGAAACAATCCGTGACATTACAAACAAGAAGGCATTTGGTGTCGGTATGTTTCAGATGCTTGCCCTGATACCTGGCACATCCAGATCCGGTTCTACCATCCTTGGGGCTACCTTACTTGGCTTTAACAGAAGTACAGCCGCAGAGTTTTCCTTCTATATGGCGATTCCGGTTATGTTCGGAGCATCATTATTAAAGATTATCAAAGCTGACTTCCCGGCTACTGCCGCAAGCATCATTGTTCTTTTAGTAGGCATGATTACCGCATTCATCGTATCTGTCATAGCGATCAGATATCTGATGCAGTATATCCGCAAGCATGATTTCAAGATCTTCGGTGTTTACCGTATTATTCTCGGTATTATCGTTCTGATATTCTGTGCAGCCGGAATTATCCAATGAAAAAGTTTTCATAGAAATATGAAATAATTAAAAATTTTCTTCACATTCTTTTCACTTTCCGGTTGCATTAAAAAAATCCGGGAGTAAGATATGAGTCATAAAAGCAATGAAGGGAAGAGTAACCTGACCGGAACTTTCAAGAGAGTCCTTACTTTGGTGAAAGAGGACAAGGGAAAATCAGGTGAAGATGGTCCTGGAGCTGCATGATCGAAATGTAGGTCATGACGGGTGGTCCCGTTACAGGCATAGGGTATATCTGATTCATTCAGTCGTACCTGAAGAGGAAGTAATCGTGAGATTATTTTGAACATAAGGTGGTACAGCGTAATACTACGCCCTTATAGCTGGTTAATCAGCTCGGGGCGTAGTTTTTTGTTTCTATACACACCCTGGTTCCCTTTTCAGGACAAGGAAAAAGGGAGGAAAGAAATGTCAAAAAAGATTATCCGAACACTCGCGGCAGCAGCACTTGCAATCGGAATTGCAGGATGCTCCTCATCTGCCTCAGGCAGCACGGCAAAGGCAGATGACAAAACCATTGAGATCGGTGCTACGGAAGTACCGCATGCACAGATTCTGAATGATGTTGTTAAAGATCTGGTTAAGAAAGACGGGTACACACTGAAGGTTACAGTCTTCAATGATTACACCCAGCCGAACACAGCCGTAGATGAAGGCTCACTCGATGCCAACTACTTCGAGACAATCCGCTACATGAATGAGGAAAACGAAGAAAGAGGACTTCATCTGAAAGCCGTAGCCGGAATTCATCTGGAACCTATGGGATTCTATTCCAAGAAGATTTCATCTCTGGATGATCTGAAGGATGGCGCAACCATTGCCATACCGAATGATGGATCCAATGAATCACGCGCATTAAAGCTTCTGGCAGACAATGGCCTGATCGAACTGGAAGATACTGATGATCTGTATGACACATCAAACATCTCATCTAATCCGCATAACTATAAGTTCTCTGAACAGGATGCGGCTAACTTAACCAGAGTACTGGAAGATGTAGATGGCGCAGTCATCAATGGCAACTACGCACTGGAAGCTGATCTGAATCCATCCAAGGATGCATTGTTTGCCGAAGAGGCAGATGGAGAAGACGCTCACTATTACATTAACTATCTGGTTGTAAGAGAAGGCAATGAAAACACAGCCAAGACAAAAGAACTGATTAAGGCATTACAGTCAGATGAAGTAAAAGATTATATCGAAAAGAACTATGAAGGATCTGTTATCCCGGCATTCACCGATGGTGATGGCAATCCTATTAAAGAATAAAAAACGGAGGAAAAGAAAATGAAAAAGGCAGTAAAAACAATCGCAGCAGCAGCACTCGCAATCGCATTAGCAGGATGCTCATCATCATCCGCAGCCAAGTCCGGCAGCACAGCATCATCTTCATCTTCATCATCAGGCACAATCAAGAAGCTGTCTGATATCAAGGACGGTGCATCCATTGGTGTTCCAAATGATGCGGATAACCTGGACCGTGCATTAAGATTACTTGTAAACAAGGGACTTCTGGAAGATCCTGGTACAGATGATTATGTTACAGAAACAACATTCAATGGCAATGATAAGCTGAACCCTCACAAGTATGAGATTGTACCTGTAGAAGCAGCTCAGGTCGCAAGATCTCTGGAAGACTATGACATTGCCGTAGTCAATGGCAACTACGCACTGGAAGCCGGCTTACCAGAAAAGCATCCGGCTATCTCAATTGAAGACTTCGATAAACAGGGTAAGATCAACCGTACAAACTTCATCGTTGTTGAACAGGACAAGCTGGATTCTGAAAAGACAAAGGCATTAGTAGCCGCTGTTACAGATGAAAAGGTCAAGGATTATATCGATGATAACTACAAGGGATCTGTAATTCCTTCCTTCATTGATAAAGATGGTAATGAAGTAAAGTCTGAAGGTGTAAAGGCACCATCTGATAAGTCTGATAACACAATCACAGTTGGTGCTACAGAAGTACCGCATGCTGAGATTCTGAATAACGTTGTTGCAGGTATCCTGGAAGATGCAGGCTGGAAGCTTGATGTTCAGACATTCACAGATTATGTAACTCCTAATACAGCTCTGGAAGAAGGTTCTCTTGATGCTAACTATTTCCAGACACTGACTTACATGAATGATCAGAATGATTCCAATGGCCTTCACCTCGCAGCTGCAGTTGGTGTTCATATCGAACCAATGGGCATCTACACAGCTAAAGACGGCAACTGAGATTATTAATTACAAGCAGTAAAGAATACCGTACAGAGATAAATTATCTCTGTACGGTTGTATTATGAATAGAAACGGAGCAGCATATGATAGATCTTGTAAATGTAAGAAAGAGTTTCGGGGATCTGGAAGTCCTCAAGGATATTAACATTCACATCAATGAGGGAGAAATCTACGGTATTATCGGACAATCCGGTGCCGGTAAGTCTACCCTGTTAAGATGCATTAACGGTCTGGAACCTTATGATTCCGGTTCCATTATTGTAGATGGAAGGTCAGTAGACAGAGACAAGAAGAATCTCAGAAATCTGCGTAAGGACATGGGCATGATCTTCCAGAACTTCAATCTGTTACAGAGATTAGATGTTTATGACAATGTTGCTCTGCCTATGCGTTTCTGGGGTATTAATCCAAATACACCTGAGTCAAAGAAAAAGATTGAAGATCTTATCAATCTGGTTGGCTTAAGTGACAAGATTCATGCCAAGCCTGCGGAATTATCCGGTGGTCAGAAACAGAGAGTTGCGATCGCAAGAGCACTGGTAAATGATCCTAAGATTCTGTTATGTGATGAAGCAACTTCTGCCCTTGACCCGCGTATTACTAAGGAAATACTTGCTTTATTACAGAAGGTTCATGATGAACTGGGAATCACAATTGTGGTTGTCACGCATCAGATGGAAGTAGTAAAGCAGATCTGTGAAAGAGTGGCTTTCTTAAAGCATGGGGTAGTTCTGGCAGAAGGAAAGCCGGAAGAGTTATTCGTACATCCAAGCAAGGATATCAAGGCATTCCTTGGTGAAGATGGTCAGGTACTTCCTGCAAAGGGATTGAATATTCAGTTATTCTTTATGGATGAAACTTCTGATGAACCTGTCATTACCGAGATGGCAAGAGAGCTGAATATTGACTTCTCTATCTGCTGGGGCAAGCTTGAGGATTTCCGCGCGAATGTATATGGAAGTCTTGTGATTAATATCAATGAAAAAGATAAGTTCAAGGTACTGGAGTATCTTGATAAGAAACAGGTAAAGTGGGAGGTACTGTGATATGCAGCAGAACATGTGGAGTGTTATTGGTGAGGCTTCGATAGAAACCCTGATCATGGTGTTCTTCTCAACCCTGATCGCAGTAATTATCGGTTTTATACCAGCTGTTATACTGACATTAACAGCTCCGGATGGATTAAAACCTAACAAGGTTGTCTATGGAATCCTGGATGTATTTGTCAATGTATTCCGTTCTTTCCCATTCATTATTCTGATGGTTATCATGATTCCGGTTACACGTGCAATTGCCGGTAAGTCTATCGGTACAGCCGCCGCAATTGTTCCATTAACCGCTTATGCAATTCCATTCATTGCCCGTGTATTTGAAAATGCATTACGTGAAACAGATCCGGGTGTGATTGAAGCTGCCAAGTCATTTGGAGCTACGGATATGCAGATCATCTTCAGAGTCTATTTCAAGGAATCTGTACCACGTCTGATCAATGGTGTTATTCTTCTGATCATCAACATGGTTGGTGCTTCCGCAATGGCTGGTACAATCGGCGGCGGTGGTCTTGGTGACGTCGCTATCCGTAAGGGATACCAGGGATATGATCTTAACTATCTGATTGTGACTTCTCTGGTTCTGATTGTATTTGTACAGCTTGTACAGGGTATAGGAAACGTTCTGTACAAGAAAAAGTCATCCTAATCCAATAAGACCTGTCCTGTGGACAGGCCTTTATTTGAAAGAAATTTATGGAAAAGATATTAGAAAACAAGTTTATAAGTATTCTGAAAGATGGAGATATCTATGTTATACAGCATGATGGTAAAACTGTCGGATCTTTAACGGTTCATAAGGATACAGATGCTTTCTCCATTACCTTTCAGATTCATGAAGAAGAGCGAAAGAAACATTATGCCTCTAATGCATTGTATCTTTTAACCCCATACCTTCATGATGCTTATAATGTCCGCTACATTCATGCCCATATTGATAAGCATAATGATCAGGCAAAGCATGTACTGGAACATAATGGATATTCTATTGCCATGCGTGATGAAGAATCTGTGTACTATGTTCATCAGAAAGCAGAGACAAGAAGAGATGATGATTATCATCCGGAAGGGAAGAAAGTACTGTACCTGGCCGGTGGATGTTTCTGGGGTATGGAAAGAGTATTTAAAGTACTGAATGGTGTTACCGAAACAAAGACAGGATATGCTAATGGCAATACTTTAAATCCTTCCTATGAAGAAATATGCCGCAATGAGACCGGCTTCAGGGAAACCGTAAGAGTGACCTATGATCCTGCCATTGCTTCTACAGAAACCGTATTAACTGCTTACTTTATGTGCATTGATCCAACTCAAAAGAATGGTCAGGCGAATGATTCAGGCAGCCAATACCAGACTGGTGTTTATTATCGGGATGAATCTTTAAAACCGGTTATTGAAAAGAAGTTTGATGAAGAAAGAAAGAAATATCCGGTATTCTATGTGGAATTGAAACCATTATCCTGTTTCTATGAAGCAGAAGAATATCATCAGGATTATCTGACAAAGAATCCGGACGGGTATTGTCATATAACAAGAGTGGAATTAGAAGAAGTAAAGAAACTGAATCATTGAATTTCTCCTATTGACTGTTCCTCGCGTCACAGAAGTATAGTGCATTCATGCCTGTTTATTCTGTGAAAGAAGTATGCGCAATGACCGGTGTCTCAAGAAAGACATTGTTCTATTATGATCGTATTCATCTTTTAGAACCATTGCGGAGAGATGGAAAGCTGCAGTATAAGAAATATGGAGATGCTGAAATCACAAGACTGAATCAGATTATTCAGTATCGCAAAGCCGGACTTCAGATTGTAGAAATCAGGCAGCTTCTGGATGATCTTGAGGCAGATGCTCTGCGTATTCTGAAACAGGCATTATCAAGAATGAAAAAAGATTCGGATATCATGCAGGAACAAATGAACAGAATCAGAGAACTTATAGAAGAATATGAATAAGTTTATTGGTTTTATAGAAATTTCCTGTTGCGTGTATTTCCACATCGCACTATAATCTTCATGTCTAAGAGGACAATAAAAAAAACGACCTTTGTGTCGCGAGGTTTGTTGCCCTCTTTTTGTATGAAAAGTTGGTTGAAAGGGGAATTGAATGAAACATATTTTTGTGACTGGCGGCGTTGTATCCGGACTTGGCAAGGGTATTACAGCTGCTTCTTTAGGACGTCTGTTAAAACAGCGTGGATTTAAGGTTATCTCTCAGAAACTGGATCCATATATTAATGTAGACCCTGGCACGATGTCACCATACCAGCATGGTGAAGTATTTGTGACGGATGATGGTGCCGAGACAGATCTGGATCTTGGCCACTATGAACGTTTTATTGATGAATCATTAAACAAGTATTCGAATCTGACATCCGGAAAAGCATACTGGAATGTGCTGCAGAAGGAAAGAAGAGGAGAATATCTTGGTGAAACCGTACAGATCATTCCTCATATCACCAATGAAATCAAGAGATTTATCTATTCTGTAGGGGATCGTGCCAATGCGGATATTGTTATTACAGAGATAGGTGGTACGGTAGGTGATATTGAATCACAGCCGTTTATTGAGGCAATCCGTCAGATCTCTATTGAAAGACCACAGGATGTATGTTTCCTGCATGTAACATTAGTTCCTTATATTTCAGGTTCCAATGAGTATAAATCCAAGCCTACCCAGCATTCTGTCAAGGAATTACAGAATCTTGGCGTACGTCCGAATATCATTATCGCAAGAGCGGATGGCAAGCTGCCGGAAAGTGTCAAAGAGAAGATTTCTCTGTTCTGTAATGTAAAGCCGGATTGTGTCATTGAAAATACAACCGTACCGGATCTTTATGAAGCTCCGATTATGCTGGAAAAACAGAATCTTTCTTCCATTGTATGCAGAGAGTTAAATCTGGATCCTGGTCAGATTGACTTAACCGAATGGAATGCCATGCTGGAAAGAATTCATCTGGCCCAGACCGATGTTACCGTTGCTTTAGTAGGTAAATATGTTGCCTTGCATGATGCGTATCTTTCCGTTGTAGAAGCATTGAAACATGGCGGCTATGCGACTGGTGCACATGTCCATATCAAGTGGGTAGAATCAGAAAATGTAACCGATGAAACTGCCGGTGCCATCTTCCGTGATGTCCAGGGTATTATCGTACCGGGTGGTTTCGGTGACCGTGGTATAGAAGGAATGATTGCTTCTGCCAGATATGCAAGAGAAAACAATGTTCCGTATCTTGGCTTATGTTTAGGCATGCAGATAGCCACAATTGAATTTGCAAGAGATGTACTGGGCTACAAGGATGCTAACTCCAATGAATTTGACCCTAACAGCACGCATAAGGTTATAGACTTCATGAAGGGACAGTCTGATGATATGGAGAAAGGCGGAACCATGCGCTTGGGTGCCTATCCATGTGTCATTCAGGAAGGAAGTCTTCTGGAGAAATGCTATGGGGTAAAGGAAATCAGTGAAAGACATCGTCACAGATATGAATTTAATAATGAATATCGTGAGGAATATATCTCTCATGGCATGAATATTACCGGTACTTCACCAGATCATAATCTTGTTGAAGCAGTCGAAGTACCGGCTAATGATTTCTACATTGGTGTACAGTATCATCCTGAATTCAAGAGCCGTCCAAACCGTGCACATCCTCTGTTCAGAGGATTTATCAACGCTGCTCTTGCAAAAAAAGAAGCACAAAATAACTGAATCTGATACTATGAGAGCGTAGCTTTTTTAAAGCAGCGCTCTTACTTTAGAGAAAGGAGTCAGCATGGCTGAAAAAATTATCGTACTTGACTTTGGCGGACAATATAAACAGTTAATCGCAAGAAGGGTTCGTGAGAACCATGTCTATGCAGAAATACTGCCATATACAACCCCTGTAGAGAAACTGAAGGATCCGGATATCAAGGGTATTATCCTGACAGGCGGACCGGATTCTGTATATGCTGAAGATTCTTTGACCTATGATCCGGAGATATTCAACCTTGGCAAGCCGGTTCTCGGCATATGCTATGGGGCTCAGTTAATTGCTTATTTATTAAAGGGTGAAGTAAAGACAGCTCCGGTATCAGAATATGGTCATACAGAAGTTACGGTTGATGCAGAACACTCTGTATTACTGCATGATTGGAAGGAAACATCCACAGCCTGGATGTCACATACAGACTATATTGCCAAAGCACCAGAAGGCTTTCATGTAACAGCACATACAAAAGTATGCCCGATCGCCGGTATGGAAGATAATGAGCGTCAGATCTATGCCGTACAGTTCCATCCGGAAGTCAATCATACGGAAGAAGGATCCAAGTTATTCCATACATTTGTCTATGATATCTGTCATTGTTCAGGTACCTGGAAGATGGATTCCTTTGTAGAAACAGAGATTCAGGAATTAAGAAAAAAGATCGGCAAAGGCAAAGTCCTCTGTGCTTTATCCGGTGGTGTCGATTCTTCTGTTTGTGCTGTCCTACTATCTAAAGCAGTAGGAAAACAGTTAACCTGTGTATTTGTGGATCATGGCTTGTTAAGAAAAGATGAAGGTGATGAAGTAGAAGCAGTCTTTGGACCAGATGGACCATATGAACTGAACTTTATCAGAGTCAATGCCCAGCAGTATTTCTACGATAAATTAAAGGGTGTTACAGATCCTGAACAGAAGCGTAAGATCATCGGTGCAGAGTTTATCAATGTTTTTGAAGCAGAAGCTAAGAAGATCGGTAAAGTAGATTTCCTTGCCCAGGGTACCATCTATCCGGATGTCGTGGAATCCGGTATTGGCAAAGGTGCTGTGATCAAGTCGCATCACAATGTCGGTGGCCTGCCGGATCATGTGGACTTCAAAGAAATCGTAGAACCGTTAAGACCTTTATTTAAAGATGAAGTCAGACAGGTAGGACTCGAACTTGGCATACCTGAGAATCTTGTCTACAGACAGCCATTCCCGGGACCTGGTTTAGGTATCCGTATTGTCGGTGAAATAACCGAAGAGAAAGTACGTATTGTCCAGGAAGCGGATGCTATCTTCCGTGAAGAATTAAAGAAGAATCATATTGATACAGGCAAGGGACAGTTCTTTGCGGCATTATCCAATATGAGATCTGTCGGTGTCATGGGGGATCACAGAACCTATGATTATGCGGTTGTATTAAGAGGTGTCATAACTTCTGACTTTATGACTGCAGAAGCTGCTGAAATTCCATGGTCTGTATTGCAGACATGTATGAACCGTATTATCAATGAGGTAAAGGGTGTTAACAGAGTTCTTTATGATCTGACATCCAAGCCGCCTGGAACAATAGAACTGGAATAAAAACACGAATCCCTGCAAGCACGATATTTATAATGACTGCAGGGATTTTTACTTGTCTTCTGAAAACAAAATGGGTATAGACATTTATTCTGTGATGTTTCACATGTTTTGTTATATGACGTACAAAGCCGAAAATGGAGATGTTTTTGTGATGGAAAATAAATTGATTGGATTTATGAAAAAACACCATAAAATTAATATAACATAAAACATTGATAATATACCATGCAATGATATATTATCAATGTATGGTGATATTATGAAAGCTGAGAATATTTTAAAAGAGTACATAGATGAAAACGTATCTGTAAGAGATTGGAATGAAATAGCAAAGTCAAAACTGAATCTTCAGCTTGCTGGAAGGTATGATTATCAGATAGTTACCCTATTGGGAGAAGAGTTTCTTCTTGCTGCTTTGAAGACTGAAGATACGCTGCCTGTTTTGCTGCACGACGAAGAAAGAATTGAAACTGCAAGTGAAAAGCCTGTTGCATTTTACTTCGATCATATTTCTTCATTCAGAAAAAAGAATCTGCTGAAGAATCAAATCGCATTTATGGATTCGGATGAAGAAATCTATCTTCCATTTATGGCATTAAGACTGAAGATTCGGGAACAGAGACAAAACATCAGGCAACAATATGAACATGGCCTCCATTTTGCTCCAGGTGCACAGCTCGTTTTTCTTTATCTTCTCTATCGACCAGTACAGGAATATACCATGTCTCAGATTGCAGGGGAACTGGGCATCTCAATAATGACTGCACAGCGCAGTCTGCAAACATTATATGACAGAGGACTCGTGAAACTTAATATTGCTGGAAAGACCGGAAGAGAAAAAAGATATACAAGGATCGATCAGGTATTGTATTATCAAAAGGGAAAATACTTTCTTGCAAATCCAGTAATCAGAGAGATATTCGTTAATAAAATTCCGGATGAAGTGAAATATTTAAAAAGTGATCTTACAGCATTGGCAGAACAGACAATGCTTGGAGAGCCGGAACAGGAAACTGTGGCTGTGCCAGTAGCTGAAGGAAAACAATTAGAGAGATATCTGATAACGGAAAAAGATGAATTTGCGGAATTCAAATGCATCAAAGTACAGATTATGGATTATAACATTTTGAAACTTTCCAATACAGGATATGTTGACCCAATCACATTGATTTTGAGTCTTTCTGAAAGAGATGAGAGAATAGATCAAGCAGTTGATGAACTGATGGAGGGAATGAATTGGTATCAGGAATAAAAATATTTAAGGAATATTTTGGGAAATATTCAGGATAATACGTTTTCATTGGAGGTACTGCCTGTGACTTGATTCTAGGGCAGTTGGATGTTCATTTTCGCAGTACAAAGGATCTGGATCTTGTGCTAATAATAGAAGCTGTCAGTGAAGAGTTTATTGATCAGTTTATCAGATTCGTTGATGATGGCGGATACAGCCATATTGACAAAGGAACGGGAGATCATCAGTTTTATAGATTTGAAAAGCCGATGAATCACAACTTTCCAACTATGATTGAATTATTTAGCAGGCGTCCGAATTATTTATTGAAACTAGACAATCATCTTGCTCCGATTCATGTAAGCAATGATACCGTCAGTCTTTCTGCAATCCTGTTGGATGATGATTACTATGCACTTCTTAAGAGAGGCAAAACAGAAGTGGATGGTATTTCGGTTCTGGGGTTGGAATATCTGATTCTTTTTAAAATGAAAGCGTATCTTGATCTTTCAAAAAGACGCGAAAACGGAGAACATGTTGATTCTAAGAATATAAAAAAACACAAAAATGATGTGATACGGCTTGGAGCTAATATTGAACCGGATGATCATGTACAGATTGAAGGACAGGTAAAAATGGATGCATATGAATTTATGGAGAAAATAAAAACAGATCCGGTTAATCCGAAAAATCTTGGAATTAATACTGATGAAGAGAGTATATTGTCCCGAATCAAAAATTGCTTTGGCTTATAAAATAGGGATCAGAAATCACAGATTGTCGTATTGTCAGCATGTTTTTTGGATACAACAGTGATCGTAGAACAGATCACAAGCAAATCTTCATATAAATTCTGCTTCGTAGTATCGTGATCAGACAATCTGTATCTCTTTTAATGATGACTGCATACTGCCTGTATGCAGGAGTATCCTAACTGATCCATTCTTCTGGCAAATTCTTCCGGCGTAATATTGTCAGGGTTTCCCATCCATTTGAGCATGACATGAATTGCACCGGCTGATGCATATTCGTAGACAAAGGCAAGACCTTCTTTGGAATACTGCGGGTACTGGCTCTGCCAGTCCTTCAGAATCAGAGGACGTACCATATCCTGCATACGTGTCTGGAATGTACCGGAACCATTAGGCCCCATCAGAATTAACAGAATATCTCTGTTTTTTAATATATCTGTAAATACTTCCGTCAGATCTGACCAGTTCTGGCGGGCTTTTATATAGGGATAAAAGAAAGGCTGGTTCTTGTTTACAAAATCATCTTCGATTTCATGGAGAACATCTGAGGGTTCTGCATAGTGCAGATAGAAAGTACCGCGGTTTATTTCTGCTTTCTTGCATATTTCACTGACCGTAATCTTTGAAACAGGTTTATCTTTCAGAATTTCCAGCATGCTTTTTTTAATAATCATTCTGGTATAACGTACCCGGCTGTCTTCTTTTTTCATAGTTTTCATCCTTTTTACAAGAGTTAATAAACAGTATTTTCAAATCTGTCTGTTAACTGACAAACGTGGATCAGCTGCTGATTGACAGCGCTTACATCCAACAAAATAATACTAATAGATAATAAACATTGTGTCTATAAAAATTCATTATGTTTAAAAAGGAGAGAGAAAAACATGAACATGAAGATCTTTGACAAGCCTTTTCTAAGAAGCAGAATCAAATCAGAAAACGTGCAGAAAAGTGAAAAATGGCTTGGTTATTTTGCAGGACCGGCAATTATTTACTGCATGTTTGCCATGTGCGGACAGACGTATTTAAACCAGTTTTATACTGATGTTCTGCATATGACCCGTATTCAGGGAGGCGCATTCCTTGCCTTATTACCGATTCTTTCCAAGATTCTTGACGCAATCACTAATGTCATCATGGGCAGAATTGTAGATAAGACACATACCAGTCAGGGTAAAGCCCGTCCATGGATATTGATATCGGGTATCTTCCTGACTATATCCGGAATCCTTCTGTTTACGGTTCCGAAAGCATCTGATACCGTACAGGCAGTCTATGTAACAATTACCTATAACCTGTATTTCTGTTTTGCTTTTACAATGTATAACATCTCTCATACTCTGATGGTACCGTTAAGTACCAGAAACAGCAGCCAGCGTGATGTACTGGGTATGTTTACTTCCATGGGTACCAGTATGGTGCCGGGTGTGATTGTTTCCATGCTGTTTCCATTGCTGGTATTACCATCTATTGGCGTGAATCAGCATAAATGGATTATGGTCATGTCAGTTATATCTATTATGGCACTTCCGGCAGTCATGCTTGAATATTACTTTACAAAAGAACGTGTAACGGAAGAATCAGGTGAAGAAGAGAAAAAAGAAACAATTCCTTTTCATGATCAGATCAAGGGATGCTTCAAAAGCTCCTGCTGGGTTTTGATCATGCTGATTGTTCTTGTTTACAATCTTTACAATAACTTTCAGGTAACCAGTCTTCTGTACTATGTAAAATGGGTTCTGAGTACACCAGATAAATATCAGGGTGTATATGCACTGGTAAATGCAGTGGGACAGGCACCGTTAGGACTTGGTGTATTTCTGATGTATCCGTTAGTAAAAAAGATGGGGAAGATCAAGTGTGCCATTATCGGCAGTGTGATTTCTGTGATCGGTAATGTCATCTGTGCCATCAATCCCTCTAATCTGCCAATGGTATTATGCGGTCTTGTGATTCGTTCTTTCGGGGCATTACCAATCACATATACCTTAATTGCAATGATTGCGGATGCATTAGATCATGTGGAATGGATAAACGGATATCGCTGCGATGGATTCTCCAGCAGCTTTTACAGCATTCTTCTGACAGTGTGTGTTGGGATCAGTACAGGTTTATTCAATCTGGGTCTTGGTAAGAGCGGATATGATTCCACCCTGGCATTACAGAGTGCCTCTTCTCAGAATTTCCTTACTTTCGGAACATTCATTGTACCGGCAATTGGTGCCGCAATTATGGTTATCTTATTTGCAATAGATCCGATTGACCGCAAAAGTGCACAGATTCATGCAGATTTAACAAACCGAAGAAAAGAAGAATGTGAAAAAGCAGACATTCCTTATGTTTCTCCAGAAGAAAAATCAAAACAGGAGAAAAGAGGACAATCTGTATGAGTATAACCGTAACAGAAAAGAAACATCTTGATGAAATCAGACCATATCTTGCCGAATGTACGGTCCTTTTAAAGAAAGACGGTTCCTTTCCTTTAGAAAAGCCATGTTCACTTGCTTTATATGGAAATGGGGCAAGACATACGGAAAAAGGAGGTATGGGATCTGGAGAAGTCAACTGCAGATCCTTTATCACAATCGAAGAAGGATTAAAAAGATCTGGTTTTACAATCACAACAAATCAATGGCTTGATGCATATGATGCTATAAGAGACAAGGCAGAAAAAGAATTCATAAGGCAGGTAAATTCTGATGCAAAGGCACATCATGTCCAGACAATTATTGAAAGTATGGGCAGAGTGATGATGGAACCGGAGTATTCTCTTCCTCTTAAGGAAAGTGGAGATACGTGCATTTATGTTCTTTCAAGAACTTCAGGAGAAGGAGGAGACAGAACATTAGTAAAGGGTGACTATCTTCTGACAAATTCAGAAGTAAGGGATATTCTTGCATTAAATGAGAAATACAAGAAATTCATGCTTGTTTTGAATACAGGCGGTCCGGTTGATCTTACGCCGGTAATGGCATGTCATAATATACTGCTTCTTTCTTTATTAGGCAGTGAAACAGGAAGTGTATTAGCTGATGTGATACTAGGTAAAGAAGTTCCATCCGGCAGATTAGCAGAAGAGTGGCTGAGTGGTAAAGATGTAAGTTCTATTCAGGAGTTTGGTGAAAAGAATGATACGAGATATCTTGAAGGAATCTATGTCGGATACAGAGGATCCGGTGTAAACGAAAGACATCCTTTATTCCCATTTGGTCACGGCATCAGCTACACGGATTTCACATGGAAGTTTACAAGTATTCAGATAGAAAAAAGCCTGGTATCGATTCATGCAGAAGTATCCAATACTGGTAAATATCATGGAAAAGAAGTATTGGAGGCGTTTATCTCATGCCCGCAGGATGAACTGGATAAGCCTTTATATTCCCTTGTTTCCTTTACGAAAACAGATGATATCAAACCAGGTAAGAATATCGATGTGATGATGTCATTTGATCTTAGAAACAGTGCTTCTTTTGATGAGAAAACACAAAGCTGGATACTGGCAAAGGGAAACTATGTTATTTCGATCAGTTCCGGTAATCATGATATGAAACCAGTGGTTATATTGCATGTAGATCAAACCGTTACCGTAAGGAAGACTACTGCACGTTTTGGAGATTGTGGATTTGAAGACTGGAAGCCGGAAAGAAAGACAGTTGATCAAGTTCAGGATCTTGCTGTATATGAAGTAAACAGTGATGATCTGAAAGCTGAACCGGTGTTATTGAAAGAAGAGATAATTGATCCACGTATTGATGCTTTGGATGATGATACGCTTGCCTTAATGAATATCGGTGCTTTTGATCCAAAAGGAGGCATAGCTTCAATCATAGGAAATGCATCTGAAACAGTAGCTGGTGCAGCCGGAGATATCTCATCGTATTATCAGAAACTATGTGGAAAGACATTAGTGATGGCAGATGGACCTGCGGGTCTGAGGTTAAGCACAAATTATTTTAAAGATGAAAAGGGCATACATTCTATGGATGACGGAATGCCGGCATCCTATGTAAAGTATCTTTCCAAAGTGCAGCGGACAGTGATGCATCTGATGCAGAAGAAACCAAAGAAAAATACAGTTATCCATGAACAGTACACAACCATGATTCCCTCTGAAACAGCCATTGTCCAGACTTGGAATCCTGAAGCGGCAGAAGTGATTGGCAATGTGGTTGGTGAAGAGATGGAACAGTTTGGTATCAGATTATGGCTGGCACCGGCTTTGAATATTCAAAGAAACCCGTTATGTGGCAGAAACTTTGAATATTTATCTGAAGATCCATACTTAACATACACAATGGCTTCGGGATTAATAAAAGGTGTTCAGAAACATCCTGAAAGATACGTTGTTATCAAACATTTTGCCTGCAATAATCAGGAATACAACCGTACAAATAACAACAGTCAGGTTTCTGAAAGAGCGATGCGGGAAATCTATCTGAAAGCATTTGAGATGCTTATCCGCAATGGTTCAATCCATGCCGTAATGACATCCTATAATCTGATCAATGGTATCCATGTATCAGAAAGCAGGGCATTATGTACAGATTTCTTAAGAAAAGAATGTGGATTTGATGGCATTATCATGACAGACTGGGTTACCGCAACAAATGTCTTTTCAAAAAATGCAAAGTATCCGGCACCGGCAGGTGATAAAGTCTGCATGGCTGGTAATGATCTGTTTATGCCTGGCAGCAATCGTGAATATAAGCAGATTATGGAAGGTCTGAAGAGTGGGACAGTAACCAGAGAACAATTGAAAATCAATGCTTCAAGGGTCCTGAGAATCTGTGAAGGAGTAAAAGACAATGAATGATTTTATGATTGGTGCAGCTTCTTCTGCCTATCAGACAGAAGGAAATAATATTCACAGCGATTGCTGGGTACAGGAAAATGTAAAGCACAGTTCCTATGTAGAGAAAAGCGGTGCCTGCGTGGATCATTACCATCATTATGAAGAAGATATCAGACTTTTAAAGAAAGGTGGCGGGAATGCTTACCGCTTCTCTATTGAATGGGCACGCATTGAACCTGAAAAAGGAAAATGGGATCAGAAAGAAGTAGAACATTATAAAAATGTTCTGGAATGCTGCAGGGATAATGGCATTGAACCGGTTGTGACCCTCATGCATTTCTCTTCTCCTTCATGGGTGATTCATGAAGGCGGGTGGGCAGATCCCCGCATCATTGATTCTTTTTCTGAATACGCAGAATATATTACCGATCAGTTAGGTTCTTATATGCATTATGTCTGCACAATCAATGAAGCAAACATGGGTTATCAATTACAGAAAATCGCTGCGGATGTCATGAAGAGTTCTGGTAAAGAAGGATCTGTACAGGTAGGCGTACAGGTGAATATAAAGAACATTCTGCTTGGAATGTTTGAAGAAGGAAGAGCATTTCACTGCAATCCTATGCATGTCAACACGTTTCTGAAACCACGTAAGGCAAAAGAAGAAGAGATTGTCATGAAAGCTCATCAGAAAGCTGTATCTCTCATTCATCAGAAACACCCGGAATTGAAAACCGGACTGACATTATCCTTATTTGATTATCAGCCGGATGATGATGGCAGGGACCAGGCAGAAAAACTATGGAATGATGACTTTCTGCAATATCTTCCATGGATTAAAAATGATGACTTTATCGGGATTCAGAATTACACAAGAAAAATTGTCACTAAAGATGGAACCATCGATTGCTCAGAAGGATCAGAACGTACGCAGATGAACTATGAAAACTACCCGTATTCCATCGGTCACGTACTTGAGCATGTCCATGAATCGTATCCCGGAGAACTGATTGTTACGGAAAACGGACTTGCGACAGATGATGATAACAAGCGCTGCAAGTTTATGAAGGAAGCATTCGGATCTGTTTTGAACGCAAAGCAGAATGGTGTTCCTGTTAACGGCTACTTCTACTGGAGTCTTCTGGATAACTTTGAATGGCAGTCAGGCTTTGAAAAGACCTTTGGATTGATACAGGTAAACCGTAAAACCATGGAACGGATTCCAAAGCCAAGTCTTTCAGTTCTGAATGATCTGAAAAAGATGCTTTAGTT
>CAZHUX010000035.1:0-19698 GCA_964535445.1 uncultured Galactobacillus sp.
ACAAGAACATTTTACCAGACGAGCTCCGGGTTCGATTCCCCGAGCCGTTTTTTATACTTTTCCATAATGAAAGGGCTGTAATTAACCTGGAATTTAGTCCCTAGGTTTTTTAACAGCCCCTTTTCACATTTTTCTCCCAAAATGTTGTTGACGCAATAAGTTAGTCATTATAAACTAACTATAGTTAGTGAAAGATAACTAACAGTGTAAATCGCCAGAAGGAGGCATATTTATGATGCCATTGACATTAGCAGATCCCGGTAAAGAATACACAATTGTCAGGATTGGCGGCAGTGCAGAAGTAAAGCAGCACTTAGCTGATCTTGGTTTTGTTGTTGGTGGAAAGGTGAGTGTTGTCACGGAAGCCAACGGGAATCTGATTGTGAATGTAAAGGAATCACGTGTAGCCATTGGTAAAAACATGGCTATGAAAATTATGGTTTGATGAGGGAGGAAAGATGAAGACATTAAAGGACGCGAAGATCGGTGAAACGGTCAAGGTTGTCAAGATTCATGGTGAAGGTGCTGTCAAGCGCAGAATCATGGACATGGGCATTACAAAGGGAATCGATGTATATGTCCGCAAGGTTGCTCCATTAGGAGATCCAATTGAAGTAACTGTACGTGGATATGAATTATCCCTGCGTAAGTTTGACGCTGAAAAGATTGAAGTCGCTTAAATAACAACGACGAACAGGGCAAATGCCTCAAAGGAAAGGAACGAAAGAATGGCAGAAACGAAAATCAAGATTGCCTTAGCCGGCAATCCAAATAGTGGTAAAACCACATTGTTTAACGCATTAACAGGTTCCAACCAGTTCGTAGGTAACTGGCCGGGAGTCACTGTTGAAAAGAAGGAAGGACGCTTAAAGAAGCACAATGATGTTATCATTGAAGACTTGCCTGGTATCTATTCCTTGTCTCCATATACACTGGAAGAAGTTGTATCCAGACAATATCTGGTTACGGAAAAGCCAGACGCAATTCTGAATATTGTCGATGGTACAAACCTTGAAAGAAACCTGTACCTGACAACCCAGTTAACAGAACTGAATATCCCGGTTGTTGTAGCAGTAAACATGATGGATCTGGTTCGCAAGAGCGGCGATAAGATCAACATCAAAAAGCTTTCTGAAACATTAGGTGCAACTGTTGTAGAAATCTCTGCATTAAAGGAAACAGGCATCATGGAAGCTGCTGAAGCAGCTATTACCGCAGCTAAGGAACATAAGGTTCCTAAGTATCATAAGTTTAATGCGGATGTAGAAAATGCTTTATCCATCATTAGTGATAACTGTCTGGATAATATTGAAGAAGGCCAGAAGAGATGGTATGCCATCAAGGTCTTTGAAAGAGATAACAAGGTTCTGGATGGCTTAAAGCTTACCGATGCCCAGAAAGCAAAGGCAGAAGAAGCTATCAAGGCTGTCGAAACAAAGGAAGATGATGACAGTGAATCCATTATCACTGACCAGCGTTATACAGCGATTACCGATACACTGAATGGTGTCTATAAGAAGAAGGGCGCAGGCGAATTATCCGTATCTGATAAGATCGATAAGGTCGTTACCAACAGATGGTTAGGCTTACCTATCTTCGCTCTTGTTATGTTTGTTGTCTACTATGTATCTATCCAGACCGTTGGTACTGGTGCTACAGACTGGGTTAACGATGGATTGTTTGGCGATGGATGGTTCTGGGGCGGCGTTGGCCGTGAACAGTATGATGATGCCTCCAGCAAGTACAACATCGCTAATGAAAGAGTTGGCGAGTTCCTTGATGCAGCCCAGGATGAGGGTGCCATCAAGCTGGATGATGATAACAATGTAACGGTACTGGATCAGAATGCATTCGAGAATGTAACTGTCAGTGAAGTTACCGTTCATGATGATGATGGTAATCTGATTGATGATGAAGCCATCAAGAACTACAACTATTCTGATTATGAAAAGGACGCTGCTGTAGAAGAACCTGATCCTTCTGATTATGGTCCTTGGGCAGATGGTCTTCCGGTATTGATTGAAAATGGTCTTACAGCTATCAATTGTGCTGACTGGCTGCAGGATCTGATCTTAAATGGTATCGTTGCCGGTGTTGGTGCCGTCCTTGGTTTCTTACCACAGATGCTTGTATTATTCTTCTTCCTGGCATTCCTGGAAGGATGCGGCTATATGGCACGTATTGCCTTCGTCATGGACCGTATCTTCAGAAAGTTCGGTTTATCCGGCAAGTCCTTTATTCCTATGTTAATTGGTACCGGATGCGGTGTGCCTGGTGTCATGGCTTCCCGTACAATTGAAAATGAGCGTGACAGAAGAATGACAGTTATGACAACAACCTTCATTCCATGTTCCGCAAAGCTTCCTATCATTGCATTGATCTCCGGTGCATTCTTCAATAACTCCGGATTAGTTGCGACTAGTGCTTACTTCCTCGGCATCGCATCTATCGTTATCTCCGGTATTATCTTGAAGAAGACAAAGATGTTCGCCGGTGAACCTGCACCATTCGTTATGGAACTTCCTGCATATCACTGGCCGACACCATCTAATATCCTGCATTCCATGTGGGAGCGTGGTTCTTCCTTCGTTAAGAAGGCTGGTTCCATTATCTTAATTGCGACAATCTTAGTTTGGTTCTTATCTTCCTATGGCTTTACATCCTCTGGATTTGGCGCAGTATCTGAAGATCATTCATTGCTTGCGGCATTTGGTAATGCGGTTAAGTGGATCTTCATTCCGACCGGATTCGCGGACTGGAGAGCAGCAGTTGCCGTTATCTCCGGCTTAATCGCCAAGGAGAATGTCGTTGGTACAATGGGTGTTCTCTATGGCGCTGGTGAAGTTGCTGAAAACGGATGGCAGATATTCCATTCCATGAATGCAGCATTCGGTGGATCCGCAATTGCCGGTTATTCCTTCCTCGCATTCAACCTGTTATGTGCTCCTTGCTTTGCGGCAATCGGTGCTATCAGAAGAGAGATGAACTCTCCAAAGTGGACATGGTTTGCGATCGGCTATCAGTGCGGCTGGGCTTATTGCGTATCCACAATTATCTATAACCTTGGTATGCTGTTTGCACATGGTGTCTTCAGCTTCTGGACAATCGTAGCATTCGTCTTCGTTGGCCTGATCATCTATGGTCTTGTAAGACCATATCATGAATCCGAAACACTCACGGAAACAGTTAAAGCATAATGAAAGCTTACGCAAATGAGTGAAAAGGAACTCAGCCCGTCCCGGGCAAGATATCTCGTAGTTCTTACAGAACTTGACCCGGAAGGTAAAGGAATCCGCAGTATCTCTATTGCAAATAAACTGCATATCTCAAGACCGAGTGTGCATGCCATGCTCACCAAACTTGAAGATATGGGATATGTAAAAAAAGAGCACTACGGTATCGTTTATCTGACTGATGCAGGGCTTGAAATGGGCAGAAAGCTTGCATCAGAAAAATATGATTCTCTTTAGTAATAAAAGGATATGAAGAGGTAACTGGCTTCATATCCTTTTTTAATATTATGAGTAGTATGTTTTGCACGATAATACTCTGCCGATAATCCTGACAGGTAAATCCTGTATTTCTTCTGGTGAAAAATAACGATTTTCAACATCCGGATTGGCTGCTTCCAGAATCAGAAGCCTGTTTTTAAAGATCACTCTTTTAACCGTCACTTCTTCACCAATCATCACAACTCCGATTTCACCACTTTCCAGATGATCTGTTTTCTCTACTAACACTAAAGATCCATCCATGATACCAATGCCATTCATGGAATTGCCGGTTACCTTCAGATAGTAATCGCCTTTTTTTCTTTCTTCTAAAGAGGCATCCTCTTCCCCAAGGTAATTTTCTTCCGCAAACAGATCATATCCGGCTTTTACGTAGCCAAGAACCGGTAAATGCACGGATATATCCATTCCCTTAAGTTCTGGTTCTATGTTATAGCCAAATAGCTTTGACAGTTTGGTGACTGTCTCGGAAGAAACATTATGAATATCTCCACGTCCCCAGCGCATGACTGTTGAGCGGGATACCCCGATCTCCTTTGCAATATCACTGTCACTCATGCCGGTTTTCTGTTTGTAGGCACGGATCATTTCTTTTAATGTGGACATATGCATATTATAGACTTTATGCATCATATTGGCAATTTCATAAGTTTATTTGTTGCATAATATATTGAAATATGCAACATACACTTCTATAATTGGAAATGAAATGAGGAAGATATTTCATATAGACATTAATCACTGCTATGCCCAGATAGAAGAAATGCGCTGCCCAGAGCTCAGAGATGTTCCTATGGCAGTAGGTGGACATGAAGAGAAAAGACACGGCATCATTCTGGCCAAGAATGATATTGCCAAGAAGCTTGGCATACAGACTGGTGAATCCCTGCGTGAGGCAAAGGAAAAGTGTCCTGATCTTCTGATCATTCCACCGGACTATGATGCCTATATCTATTACACAAATGAAGTGAAGAAGATTTACTACGAATACAGTGATCACGTTGAATCCTTTGGCTTAGATGAAGCCTGGATTGATTACACGGATTCCGAACATCTGTTTGGTGATCCGGTTCAGTGTGCAGCTTCCATTCAGAAAAGAGTATTGCAGGAAATCGGATTAACCGTATCGGTCGGGGTTTCCTGGAATAAGGTATTTGCCAAGCTTGGCAGCGATATGAAGAAACCTTATGGCCTTACGGTTATTACAACGGAAAACTATAAGGACATCGTATGGCCGATGCCTGTAAGTGATCTGATGTATGTAGGACCTGCCACAAACCGGAAACTTCATGAAAGAGGGATCCTTACTATTGGTGATCTTGCCCAATATCCTGTTGTCTATCTGAAGAAAGCTATGGGTGCGGCAGGGGAGATGATTCATGCCTTTGCTAATGGAAATGATCCTTCCACAGTATCCAAAACCGCTTATCAGGCACCGGTAAAGTCCATTGGCAATGCGATCACCATGGTCCATGATGTCTCTTCCTTAGAAGAGATCAGACCGGTGTATTATGTGCTTTGCGAGGCTGTGGCATCCCGTCTTAGAGAGGCAGGACTAGAAGGAGATACCATCAGTATCAACTTACGCAATGCAGATCTCAACTGGTATGTCATGCAGCATAAAACAGCACAGAAAACCAATGTCAGTAATGAAATCATGAAAGCGGCAGAGGACATGCTTTCCATGTATGATTTTGCTTCACCACTACGTGCGGTGGGTATTACGGTCAGTTCCTTATCAAAAGATAACGGCATGCGTCAGATCTCTTTATTTCAGGATGAAACGAAACATGAAAAAGACAGATGTATGGATCAGGCTATGGATGATATCCGTGATCATTATGGTTTCTATGCCGTGAGAAGAGCATGTACACTCAAAGACCGCTCACTTACAGAGTTCAATGTCAAAGAGGATCATACTGTGCATCCGACCGGTTATTTCCAGGGTAGAAAGATGAGGCTATAAATGCAGTTATACAAGCGTTATGTAGATGTGATTGTAGAACAGAGCAGAACCGGGAAAATCGTTCCTCTGTACATATGCTGGGATAATGGACAGCGTTATCACATAGATAAGATTTTAAGCAGGGAACAGCGTGCTTCCCAGGTAGGAGGGTGCGGGATGCGCTATGTCTGCGTCATTCAGGGAAAAACAAGAAACCTGTTTCTTGAAAGAAACAGGTGGTTTATTGAAAGCTATCAGCCGTAATATTATTTGTCGGAAATTACAGAAATATCATTGGAGACATGCATGTCAGGTGCCATGGCCGTAATCCGGTTTGTATCTGTTAACATGCTGATCTCCTTTTCTTTTGCGTCATTATCCTTGGATAAAGCATCCACAGAATTGCTGAGACTCTGTACCTCCCGGCAAAGCTGGTTATTATAGTTTCTTAAAAATGTTTCAGAGATAATGCATGCGGAAAGGGAGAACACAAAGAGGAATACCACAAACCTTGTAAAACGAAACTTCTTATGCTTCATGTGATGCCTCCTCAACCAGTTTCTTTTTAAACCACTCTGAACGGTTATCCATACTTTCCAATATCCGTATCAAATCAGAATCATGTTTTGTGTTCAGCTTGAACACATATCTTTTCACATATTTTTTCTGATAATCCATATTGTACTGCATTCTCTTCTGATTCTTTTTCATATTTTCTCCTATGATTGGTACACCAATCATTATAGCATAAAATGTTAAGTGTAACCGTATAACTTTGTAAAAATGATGTAAAAGTTGTATTCTTAAGCACAACAGGAGGCAATATGGGTATTACGGTATTTGGAGCTGTTTTCGTGGATATTAAAGGCTATCCTTTTGAAAGATTTGTCCCGGGTGGACGCAATGCAGGAAAAGTAGAACAGGTACATGGCGGGGTATCCCGCAATGTTGCGGAAGATATTGCCAATGTAGAGTTAAGACCGACATTTGTCAGTGTCGTAGATCATTCCGGTACCGGTACGGATGTCATCGAAAAACTGAATCGCCATAAGGTGAATACAAAATACATTCAGAGAATTGATGGCGGTCTTGGCACATGGTTAGCTGTCTTCAATCATGAAGGAGATGTTGTGGCATCTATTTCACAAAGACCGGATTTATCGGGAATCAATGATATTCTGGATCAGTATGGCGATGAAATATTCGCTAACTCTGACTCCATTGTTGTAGAGATAGATATGAATGCGGATCTTCTCAAGCGTATCTTTGACTATGCGGACAAGTATGGCATCAAGGTATATGCGGTTGTCTCCAATATGAACATTGCGATGGAAAGAAGAGACTTAATGAAAAGAACAGGATGCGTTGTATGCAATGATCAGGAGGCAGGCCTGCTTTTCTCGGATAATTATGAAGACATGTCACCACAGGAGCTGGCCCCGGTTATCATGGATCGCACCAAGACAGCACAGTATCCAAAGATGGTTGTAACGATGGGCGATCAGGGAGCTGTATGGACAGATGGCAGTACATACGGAGTGACGCCTGCCCAGAAGACGACTGTGGTTGATACAACCGGGGCAGGGGATGCTTTCTTTGCCGGATGTGCCATTGGCTTAACCTATGGCAAAAGCCTTGCTGAAGCATGTTCGATCGGTACCCGCTTGGCTTCTTCGGTTATTGCCACAAAGGAATCCGTATGCCCGCGCTTTGAACCGGCAGAGTTTGACCTGGAACCGGCCGCAGCCCGCTGCCAGCAGATGGATCTTTTCTCAGATGATCTGGACAGAGAATAAAGAATGCGTACAATAGAACCTGTTGTGTTTCAGGGAGGCAGCTTGTGATGATCATTATGGCAGGTACAATCGGGGCAGGGAAATCCAACCTGACCCGTATTCTTTCAGAACATTTAGGCACAAAGGCATTCTATGAACCGGTAGAAGATAATCCGATTCTGCCTTTGTATTACAGTGATATGAAACGCTATGCTTTCTTATTACAGATCTATTTCCTCAACAAGCGTTTCCGCATGATTAAAAAGGCCATGCAGGATGATAATAATGTTCTGGACCGTTCGATCTATGAAGATGCACTGTTCTTTCATATGAATGTGGAAAAAGGCAATGCAACACCTGAAGAGGCAGCTGTCTATGATGACCTTTTAGATAATATGATGGAAGAATTACCGTATGCTTCTCATAAGAAAGCACCCGATCTTTTAGTCTATATTGATGTATCGTTAGACACCATGTTAAAAAGAATCCGCCAGAGAGGCAGATCCTATGAACAGATTGAAACAGATCCTTCCTTAAAGGATTATTATGAAGATCTCGTAAAGCATTATAAGGTCTGGTATGAAGACTATCATATCTCACCAAAAATCAGAATTGACGGAGATAAATATGACTTTGTCTTAAACAGACAGGACAGAAAAACAGTTCTTACCATGATTGATAAAGAACTGCTTAAACTTAATAAACTGACTGATAAACAATACAGTGAACTCATGAACAAGCTTGATCAGCTTTCATAGCTTCCATAACAGCTTCTGCCTGTTTGATGCCATCTACCGCAGAACTGACAATACCGCCGGCATAACCGGCACCTTCCCCACAAGGATAGAGTCCTTCTACAGAGATACTCTGTCCTTTTTCATTTCTTACGATTCTGATTGGTGAAGAAGAACGGGATTCCATGCCTATCATAATCCCCTGATTGATAAATCCCGGTATATTATGATCAAAAGCTGTCAATCCATCTTCCAAAGCCTGATTTACATCATCAGAGAACAATACATGCATATCTTCCATGATGACACCTCTCGGGTAGCTGGAAGAAAGGCAGGCAGATCCTGGTGTTCCGTGATTTAAATAATCTGATATGTTTTCACAAGGAGCCATAAAATGATCCCGGTAAGCACGCTTTTCCAGATCTTTCTGAAAGATAAAGCCATCCAGAGGATGACCATGATCAAAATCAGAAGCCGGAATCTGTACAAGGATGGCCGCATTGGCATTTTTGCCATCTCTTGAAGAGTAGCTCATGCCATTGACTGCCAGGCATCCTTCTTCCGTAGAAGCAGGAATGACTTCACCACCCGGACACATGCAGAAGGAATAAACACCTCTGCCATTTGTACTGCGGTGCGTCAGCTTATAGGAAGCCGCTCCTAAGGAAGGATTATTCCAGTATTTTCCATACTGATTCTGATTGATCAGAATCTGGGGATGTTCTACTCTGACACCTGCCGCAAAATCCTTCTGAATGATGGATACACCATGATTGTACAGGACTTCATAGGTATCAGATGCACTGTGGCCTGCACATAACAAGACACTGGAACACGCATATGTACCATGATTTGTCACAATGTCATGGATCTGATGATTCTTTACAACAATATCCAGAAGCTTTGTCTCAAAGTGAATTTCACCACCAAGTTTTATGACTTTCTGACGGATATTTTTGACAATCTTTCTTAAGGCATCCGTACCAATATGAGGTCTGTGTTCATAGGCAATGGCAGGATCTGCGCCGGCTTCAATAAATTCTTCCATGACTTTGGAAACCCGGATGTTCTTCATCCGGGAAGTCAGCTTGCCATCCGAAAAAGTACCGGCTCCTCCTTCACCATACTGTACATTGGATTCTTCCTGAAGAATGCCTGTCTTAAAGAAAGTCTCTACATCCTTTGTCCTTTCTTCCACGCATTTTCCTCTTTCAATGACAATAGGCTTTAAGCCACATTCGGCAAGCAGTAAAGCCGCAAACATACCGGAAGGTCCAAAACCGACAATAACAGGCCTTTCCTCACTCTTTATTACAGGGGGATTATGATATACCTGCTTATGTCCTTCACTAACATCCTTTAAGCGTAAATAACGCTGTTCATTCTTCACATCCGCATAAACGGTATAGGAAAAATACAGATCTTTTCTGGCGTCAAGAGATTCTCTTTCAATCTCAAAAGAGCGTATCTCTGATGGGGAACAGTGCAGCTTACGGGCAATATGAGATACATTTAACTTCTGTCCTACCGGACAGTGAATCTGATTGATCTTCAACATAACTGCATGCATTATACATGAGATGATATGAAAATGCGAAAGCTTTGTTATTCTCCTGTATAATAGAGAACAGGTAATCTGAATGAATATATTTGATGTCATTGGTCCGGTTATGGTAGGACCTTCCAGCTCTCATACTGCCGGAGCTGTAAAAATAGGCAGAACAGCTTTACGCTTATTAAAGGAACCGGTACAACATGCGGATATTTATCTGTATGGTTCTTTTGCGTCTACCGGCAAAGGTCATGGAACAGATAAGGCACTGGTTGCCGGCTTACTTGGATTAGCAGTCGATGATTCCCGTATACCAGACAGTTTTCAGCTGGCCCATGAAAGAGGTTTGTCCTTTCAGTTTTATGAAAGCACAGATGAATATCATGTGCATCCAAACAGTGCCAGATTGTCTTTAACCGGTACAGATGGAAAGAAACTGACGATGCTGGCATGTTCACCCGGTGCTTCCCGGATCCTGGTAAATGAGATAAATGGTGTACAGACATCTTTTTCCGGGGAGAGTCCGACTATCATTGTCAGAAATGAAGATCATCCCGGATGTATTGCCAAAGTAACAGGCATTCTGCGGGATCATTCTGTTAATATTGCAAGAATGTCATTGACAAGAGAAAACAGAGGCGGCTTTGCGGCGATGATTCTCGAAACAGATCAGGAAGTTTCAGATGATCTGATTCAGGAAATCAGACATACAGAAGGCGTACAGAATGCTGGCATGTTCACCCGGTGCTTCCCGGATCCTGGTAAATGAGATAAATGGTGTACAGACATCTTTTTCCGGGGAGAGTCCGACTATCATTGTCAGAAATGAAGATCATCCCGGATGTATTGCCAAAGTAACAGGCATTCTGCGGGATCATTCTGTTAATATTGCAAGAATGTCATTGACAAGAGAAAACAGAGGCGGCTTTGCGGCGATGATTCTCGAAACAGATCAGGAAGTTTCAGATGATCTGATTCAGGAAATCAGACATACAGAAGGCGTACAGAATGCTGTTTATCTTGGTAAAGATAAAGGAGATACAATCGATGTTTCAGTCAGTTAAAGATATGAGGGAAGCCAGTGAAAGAGAAAATCTTCCTTTGTGGAAAGTCATATTAAAAGAAGATGCATCCGAAGAAGGAATCTCGGAAGAAGAATCTTTTCATAAGATGAAACATATGTATCTTGCCATGAAAGCATCCGTAAAAGATTATGACGCCTCCAGAAGAAGTGCCTCAGGCCTGGCCGGGGGATGTGCGGAAAAGGTACATATCCGTAAAGAACAGGGAAAGATGATATCCGGTGACTTTATCGCCGGGGTTATGGAAAAAGCTCTTGCTATAGCGGAAGGCAATGCCTGCATGCGCCGTATTGTGGCTGCACCTACAGCAGGCAGCTGCGGTGTTTTGCCGGCAGTTTTAATCAGTCTGCAGGAAGAGAGAAACTACAGTGATGAAAAGATGACAGAAGCTTTATATATTGCCGGAGGAATCGGTGGGGTCATTGCCTTAAAAGCATCTTTAGCTGGTGCACAGGGCGGATGTCAGGCAGAGATAGGATCTGCCTCGGCCATGGCCGCAGCCGCATTAGTATATCTCGATGGTGGTACACCGGCACAATGCGGCGACGCATGTGCACTTGCCTTAAAAGGGCTTATGGGACTTGTCTGTGATCCGGTAGGAGGACTGGTTGAAGTGCCATGCATCAAACGCAATGTTATCGGCAGTGTCAATGCCATTACATCTGCAGACATGGCTTTATCCGGCATTCACAGTGCAGTGGATTGTGATGAAGTCATAGATGCTATGCGCAGGGTAGGAGAAGCGATGCCGGACTCTTTACGTGAAACAGGAAAGGGTGGAATAGCCGCATGTCCATCCGCACAATCCCTGCTTAAGAAACTGCAGAATCATGATGAAACATAAGTATCAGTCTTCATGCAGTATTGTTCAGTATCTTAAGAATCAGTATGGATACGATGTATTCATGGAAGCTGTACACATGCCCGTAACAGACAGTACATGGAAATGGAATATTCCGTATTACTGTTATCTCTGTATTGAAAACAACAGGGCAGTATTCTTAGTCACTATTCAAGAAGTCACAGGTACTTTACAGTCACATGAAGATTTATCGTGGTCAGATGTATTGGAATATTATGAAGAAGATTCTTTAGATGACATGGAAAAAGGAAATATAGCAGATGCTTATTTCTATGAAACCTTTCTGATGATGACAAATCTTCTGAAATAAAAAATCATATCTCTTAAGAGATATGATCGAGTTCCTGCATTTCTTCCATATGTGACAGTCTTCTGACTGCTTCCTGAATATTACCTTTCATCAGATAAGAAGTACGCATAACCATGGTTTTCGGATCTTCTTCCATGCCTTTATCTATCCAATCCAGCACAATACCCGCAAATCCGAATTTATAGAAGTCCGCAATGAATTTCTTATCGGCTTTATTAATATGAAAACCTTTTGAAGCATCATTCACAACATCCATAAGCAGGGAATAGGCACTTTCCTGAATAATATTCTTTAAATGACCGCCGCTGCGGGAATGATAGGTTTTCAGGATAAACTGACTGTTATCCAGCATCTGTCTGCACATACCTTCCATGCCTTCTTCCCAGTTGTCACTTTTCCTGTTTGATCCGATTGCTTCAGAGACAGAAGTTGTATACATCCATTCAATCAGGTCATAGATATCATGAAAGTGATAATAAAAGGTCTGACGGTTTACACCACATTCATTTGTGAGGTCACTGATGGTGATCTTATCCAGGGTTTTTCTCTTTAATACTTTCTTCAATGCATCTGCTAATGCATATTTTGTACGATCTGACATATCGCCTGCCTTGTCTAATTTTATATTCCTATCATACAAAATTTTCTTCCATATATCAAAAAATAGTGTATACTGATTAAGCGTCTTTAAAAAAGACAATGATGGCACTTGCAGGATTACCCAAGTGGTTGAAGGGGCGGGCTTGGAAAGCTCGTAGATCGGTAACACGGTGCCAGGGTTCAAATCCCTGATCCTGCGCCATTTTTTGCAGGAATACCCAAGTGGTTCAAGGGGCTTCATGCTTTTGTATGATGTAGGTCGGCTTGCCGGCGCCTGGGTTCGAATCCCATGTTCCTGCGCCTGTTAGATCCATTGACTTGGATCTTTTTTTGTATCTGAATAAAAAAGGACAGGCTGTACCTGTCCTTTTCTTTTACAGTTCAATATCCAGTAATCTTACATACTGCTGTCCGCCATGCATATCCGCATCATGTGGTGAACCCTGCGGATAAGGTCTCGGCATAGAGAACTTTACAATCTTCAGATTATCCAGTGTATATTTCTGTACGTTGTTTACATGATAAATTTCTTCTAATTTCTTCTCAGTCAGATTTTTGGAATTCTTGACTGCTTCATAGGCTTCTTCACTATCACAGAAGATATCAATTGTCAGGACAAATGGTCCGGCGTTCTTGGAACGTACATATTTTGCTGTCTCTGCTAATGTCATGCGATTACCTCCATTTTGATACGGAACAGTTCAAGCGGATCATTCACTTTAACAGAATGATTCAGACGGAACTGATAAGCTGGCCCTTTCTGGATCTCCGCTGGTGAAAACAGCAGACCAAAACTTGGCAACTGTCCATCCAGCTTTGTTGGAAAGTGAAGAAGATACGGGTTATAGATCTTTGCGATTCTGGTCGCAAGTTCCTGTGTTTTGGCGGTCACAATCATGACAAGACCTATTTCCTCCGGCACAAAATCATGGTTGATAACCGGTGTAACAGCATCATAGCCATACATCTTGAAATCTACGCTATAAGAGTCAGGATCAATATTGTATCTGGAGATCTTCTTTGTGACATAGCCGTTCATGTTATTCAGCCATTTCTTCGGATCCTTCATGACAGCCCTGTCTTTCATACCGACAATCGTTACGGTCTGATATCCCATAAGTGAAGAACCTTCCAGCTTTACGGTATGGTCTAAATGCGTAAATGTACTTCCGGTAACTCTTACGCGGCGGTCATCCAGTGCTGTATAAACAGAATGAGTTGTATCCAGAAGACCTGCCGGTTCTCTTAACTGATAAGGATTGGCATTTTCATAGATCATATGGGCTGAAACAGAATATGGAGTGCATCTGCTGTCAGATGAAGTAGGTTCAATGGTAAATCCTTCTTCATCAAATGTCAGGAAAACACCACCACCGGATGGATTCGTTGTGCACAGAGCACCGCACTCAGCCGTCTTAGCGCCATGCCAGCACGCACCTTCATTGCAGCCTTTCATAAGTGGAAGGGCAGCCAGAATGGCTGTATCTGTGGCTCTGCCGCAGATGACAATATCCGCACCATCTTCCAAAGCCTTGATGAATGGTTCAGCACCTGCTAATCCGACAATGTTCTCACATTCTTCAAATGTATTTTCGTTAATTTCCGGAGCTCCCGGTAATGGCTGCATCAGTCCTTCTTTATATTTCTGTTTCAATACGGCAGGATCCTGACTGCAGTAAATCTTAGCAATCCTGGTACCTTTATATCCATGTTCCTTACAGATTTCTTCGGCAATGCCATACATCATATCTACACCACTGTCAGTACCGCACGTACCGGCAGAACCGATCATAACAGGTACATGCAGTTCATGACCTGCAGTGATCATTTTTTCGAAGTCTTCCTTCAGAGTATCATGTGCATATTTGCATGTTCCGGTGCCAAGATAATACGGACCGGAATCCGTAGAACCGGCATCACTGACAATCGCATCCGGATGCATTCTTACACCATTTTGAAAAGATTCATCGGAAATTCCTGTTCCGACAGCACCAAACGGCACAAAAATCTTACATACTTTTTTCTCAGTCATAATACGCTCCTGGTTTATTTACAAACCCTCAGAACTTCCTGTCTCTTTCTGAGTTCATTTATATGGTAGTATTGTATATAGATAATTCAAATACGATTAATACTATATAATTGATAGGTAAATACCTATAAAGGAGGATGCTATGAACCATCGTACCGCATTGTATGTCCGTACTGTTGCCAAAGAAGGAAGTTTTTCCAAAGCAGCCGAGAAGCTGTATATATCGCAGCCATCACTTTCGGAAAATATACTGAAGGCTGAGAAAGAATACGGTGTACAGTTTTTTAACCGTAAGACAACTCCGGTAGTTCTGACATACGCCGGCCAGCTGTATCTGAAAACGGCAGAGGATATTGACAGATTAGATGAACAATTAACCCGCCAGTTAGGAGACATCAATGACAATGCGGCAGGACGCATTGTCGTAGGGGAATCACCGACCATGAGTTCAAGACTGGTTCCGTATCTTTTTAAAACATTTCATCAGAAATATCCGGATGTACAGCTTGTTTTAAAAGAAGGCTCTAATCCGCAGCTGATTGATGATGTGAGACATGGCCGTTCTGATATTGCCTTTGTTTCCTATGATGTATCCGATCTTGTTTCAGTGGTAATTGCCGATCGCAGGATTCTCCTTTCACGTTCTTTACAAAAGGATGAAGAGAGACAGGATATAAAGACCATATCTCTCAAAACATTAGAAGGAGAACCATTTATTCTTTTAAGCAAAGGCCGTGAGATCCGTAATCTTGCGGATGCGATTTTTGAAAAGAATGCATTCAGACCCGGAATTGCTTATGAAACACAAAGCTATATCCTCTCCCAGTATATGGCAGAGGCAGGTCTGGGATGGACGTTTACAATCGATAATGGGAAACAGTCACGCAATCCAAAGATGCAGTATTTTCAAATCGCAGATAATAAAGAAACCTATCATATCCGGCTTGTATACCGGAAAGATACATATATTTCAAAGCCTCTGCAGTATTTTATGGATATTGCAGAAGCTGCGGATCATGATATTCTGCAGTAATTCATACAAATAAATCTGTTTGGATAAGGAAACTCAATAATGATTTGCAGTTTCCTTTTAATGTTCATATAATAGTGATAGCGCTTACATGTATCAGGAAAGAAGGAATTCTATGTATGATGTAATCATTATAGGGGCAGGTATTGCGGGTACGATGCTCGCAAGAGATCTGTCACGTTATCATTTGAAAACAGCGGTTCTGGACAGAAATAATGATGTCGCAGATGAAGCTACCATGGCAAACTCGGCTATTGTCCATACCGGTTATGATCCGGAAGATGGAACTTTGAAGGCAAAGCTGAATGTAGAAGGCGCAAGGCTTTATCCAAAGCTTTGTGAAGATCTTCATTGTCATTATAAAAGAGTTGGCGCATATGTGGCTGCCACAGGCAAAGAGGAAGAAGAACATCTGAATGTACTTGCGGATCGTGCAGACCGCAGAGATATACCATACCGCTGGTTAAGTGGAGATGACGCAAGAAAGGAAGAACCGAATCTTTCTGACAGTGTTACCAGGGTATTGGATTTCTATACAACTGCTGTCATCTATCCATGGGAAGTGGCACAGGCATGTATGCAGGTGGCAGTAAACAATGGTACCGAACTGTATCTGAATCATACAGTTGTATCAATTGATAAAACAGATCATGGCTTTGTCATCCATACAGATGACGGGGACTTTGAAACAAAGGTTGTAATTAACGCTTCCGGTATCAGTGCTGATAAGATCTGTAAGATGGTTACCGATAATCCGGGTTTTACAATCAAACCACGTAAAGGTGAATATTACGTATTAGACAGTGATTGTCATTATGTAAATCATGTCATTTTCCCGGTACCGGGACCTTCTGGCAAAGGGGTACTAGCGGTACCTACTGTATATGGCAATACATTGATCGGACCGGATTCTGTCTATACAACCGGTACACCGGATACTTCTACAACGGCAGAAGGTATGCATATTGTTAAAAACAATATTAATAAAACAATGAAGAATATACCTTTTAACAAGGTTATCAGAACATTTGCGGGATTGCGTCCGTCTTCTGATTCCCCTGATTTCATTATTGATGAAGTCAGGGATGTCCCCGGCTTTATCAATGTGGCATCCTATGAATCTCCTGGTCTTGCCAGTGCACCAGGTATGTCACGCTATGTGATAGATGAATTTGTGTCAAGGCATCTGGATCTTCAGGTAAATGACAAAGCAGTCATGACCCGAAAGAAACCATTAGTCATGAATGAACTGAGTCCGGAAGAAAGAGATGCCGCAATCCAGAAGAATCCACTGTACGCAAGGATTATCTGCCGTTGTGAACAGATATCAGAAGGTGAGATAGTGGATTGTATTCATGCCCCGGTTGGCGCAGCTACCATAAAAGGTGTCAAGAAGAGAGTCAGACCGGGCATGGGAAGATGCCAGGGAGGCTTTTGTGAACCAAGAGTATTAAGCATTCTTGCCAGAGAATTGCATTGTTCACCTCTGGATATCGTTCTGGATTCCAGGAAATCCCGGATACTGGAAAGGGAGAATCGATAATATGAAGCATTATCAGGCAGTAATTATAGGAGGAGGCTGTGCAGGGTTAGCCGCAGCCATTGCTTTAAAGAAGAATGGCATAGAAGATGTCATGATTCTTGAAAAAGATGATGAGGCAGGCGGTATCCTGAATCAGTGTATTCATAACGGCTTTGGTCTGACTACTTTCAAGGAACAGTTATCCGGACCGGCATTTGCGGAAAGATTTGAAGATGAAGCCGAAAGTCTGCATGTCAATATCAAGACCGGAGCTATGGTTGTAGGCATTCATCCGGACCGTATCATTGATTATGAAAGCATGGAAGATGGGTATGCCAGTATACAGGCAGATGCCATCATTCTGGCCGTAGGATGTTATGAAAGAAACAGAGGTGCCATTCAGACTCCAGGCACCAGACCGGCAGGTGTATTTACCGCTGGACAGGCCCAGCGGTATCTGAATATTGAAGGCTATATGGTTGGATCCAGAGTATTTATTCTGGGTTCTGGTGATATTGGTCTTATTATGGCAAGAAGAATGACATTAGAAGGTGCGAAGGTATTAGGTGTAGCCGAGATGATGCCGTATTCCAATGGTCTTCCCCGTAATATGAAACAATGTCTGGAAGACTTTAACATTCCGCTGTATTTATCTCATACGGTTTCGAAGATTTATGGTAATGACCGTCTGAATGGAATTGATATCGCTGAGGTTGGACCGGACAGAAATGTCATTCCCGGTACGGAAAAACACTTTGACTGCGATACGTTGTTATTAAGCGTCGGTCTGATACCGGAGAACCACCTGGCGGAAGGGTGCGGCATTAAAATGGACCCGCATATCAAGGGACCATATGTAGATGAAAGCTATATGACTTCTGTAGAAGGAATCTTTGCGGCAGGTAATGGTCTTCATGTCCATGATCTGGCAGACTTTGCGGCACATCAGGGCACAAAGGCAGGAGAAGCTGCGGCCCGTTACCTTAAGGAAGGTATGAATCAATCTCATATCATTCATACAATACCCGGCAATGATGTCGGATATGTAGTGCCGGGTATTCTGCATTCTGAAAAGCTTCCGAATACAGTGGAATTCTATTTCAGGGTCAGAAAACCGATTGATGGCGGAACCGTTGTCGTAAAGTCTGGTGATCAGATTATTCGTTCCATCCATAAAGACAAGCTGATTCCATCCGTTATGGAAAATATGATTCTGGCAGGTCGTCAGTTAACCGACCTGAAAGAAGATCTGACAATTGAGATCCAGGAGGATGCATGATGTTGGAAAAAAAGGAATTGATTTGTGTAAACTGTCCGAAGGGATGCCGGATAACCGTAACCCTCAATGATGGCAAAGTAGAAGACATCAAAGGGTACAGTTGTGAAAAAGGAAAGAACTACGCTTCCCAAGAGACCATTCGTCCTATGCGTGTATTAACATCTACGGTTAAGCTGGACAATGGAAAGATGCGAGTCTTACCGGTTATGACAAATAAGGAAATCCCATTGGATATGTGCAAAGAGGCAATGGAAGAAATCCGTAAGATTCATGTGACGGCACCGGTAAAAATCAATGATGTCATCGTACCGCATTTCCTTGGTACAGATGCAGATCTGATCGCATCAAGAAGTGCTTCCAGACAATAAAAAACGACTGCAGTGTTAATCTGAAGGTGTGCCGGTGCGGCACATCTTTTTGATTCCGGAACAAAGCATCAGTCATTGTTGTGCATTCGCCCAAATAAAGGAATTATTTTTCGTGCATCTGTGAATTGTCGGCCTATCTGAACGGGACTAATGTGTAATCAGAAAATCATTGGAAGGAGTTATCATCAATATGTTTGAACATTTATTCAGCCCGATTACCATTAAAGGAAAAACAATCCGCAACCGTACGGCAGTATCCGCCATGGATACCGGTTACAGCAATGTACAGGGTATTGCTACAGATCAGATGATCGCCTATCAGGAAAAGAAAGCAAATGGAGGATACGGTCTTCTGTTTACGGAAGACTGTGGTGTTTCACAGGATGGAATCACTGCTCCGAATGTACTTGGGATCTGGTCGGATGATCAGATTCCTAGTCACAGAAAGATGGTTGAAGCAGTGCACAATGCAGGTGCTCTGATGTTCTGTCAGCTTTATCATGACGGCAGTTCCGGCAGTCAGTTTTTATTGGGCCGCCCGCCGAAGACAGCGTCCGCTGTCTGTCAGCCGATGGGAGACGCGGTTCCGCTTGCTATGACAAAAGAAGATATTAAAGAAGTGAAACAGAATTTCATCAGCGCGGCTGTGCGTGCAAAGAAGGCGGGTTATGATGGCGTGGAGCTTCATTCTGCTCATGGTTATCTCCTGCTTCAGTTTGTTTCACCGCTGACCAACAAACGTCTGGATGAATATGGTGGAAATCTGTGGAACCGGACGCGTCTGATTCGTGAAATCATTCAGGGGACTAGAGAAGCCTGTGGAGATGATTTCCTGATTGGCGTGAGAATCTCAGGCGATGAATTGTTTGAAGGCGGTATGAACATCGAGGATACCAAGACCTATGCTCTGATTCTTGAACAGGCCGGTGTTGATTTACTGCATGTATCTGTTTCCGATAATGCCACATTATCCGAATGTATGGCAGATAGTTATCATTCTTCCGGATGGATTACAGATTTTGCAAAAGAAGTCAAAGAGACGGTTTCCATTCCTGTCATTACGGTTAACCGGATTAACAATCCGTTCCTGGCTGA
>CAZHUX010000036.1:0-19555 GCA_964535445.1 uncultured Galactobacillus sp.
GTTCAAGTGGTTAAATGAAAATGGATATCACTATGATCATACCTGGAAACAGATGTCCTTTGATACAATCGTATCTGCTATCCAGACAGATCAGGTAGATCTTGGCATCTCCGGATTTACATATTCTGAAGACAGAAAAGTAGAATGGTCTGATCCATATAGTGGATCCAAGCAGGTCGCATTAGTTACTGCCGATTCTGATCTGAAGACAACCGATGATCTGAATGGCAAGCACTTAGGTGCACAGATGGCCGCAACTGGTGCAGATGTTGCCAAGAAAATCGATCCAAATGCTGAAATCGTAGAAAACATGCAGAACAGTGTTGCTTCATTGAAGGCAGGTCAGTTAGACGCTGTCGTTCTTGATGAAGCAGTCGCAAAGAGCTATGCCGACAGTGGTGAATTCAAAGTGCTGGATGGTTCATTACTGGATGAAGAACAGCACATCATTGCCAAGGAAGGCAACAAAAAGTTAATCGGTGCTATTAACAAAGCATTGAAAGCCTTCATGGAAAGTGATGACTACAAGGATCTTTGCGATAAGTGGGGAGTATCGCCATATAATGGCTGAGATTCTGACCAAAGCAAATCTACTGTTTATGCTAAAGGGCGCCGGCTATTCTTTACTGCTGGCGCTCGGCGGCGTTTTTTTCGGAGCTATCATGGGTGTCTTAAACGCTGCCATGAAACTCTCTCACAGTAAGATTCTGCATATCATCTCCAGCATCTATGTTGAAATATTCCGTGGTACACCAATGTTATTACAGGTATTGTTCTTCTACCTTGGTGTCCCGGTACTGTATCAGCGTATCTTCGGAACCCGTATGAATGTCAATCCATACATGGTTGGCTTAATTGCCTTGTCTTTAAACTCAGGTGCCTATCAGACAGAATTATTCCGTTCCGGTATCCAGGGAGTCGATAAAGGACAATGGGAAGCTTGTGAAACCTTAGGCGTTTCTTACCATACCATGATGAAGGAAATCATTCTCCCGCAGGCATTCAAGCGTATCATTCCTCCATTTGTTTCCGAATTTATCACTCTTATCAAAGACAGTTCCCTGATCTCCAATATCGGTGCTCTGGAACTTCTGTATTCAGCACAGTTATTAGGTGCACAATACTTTGACTATCTGGATCCGTTAATTGTCGCAGGTGTCATGTATCTGATCATGACTGTATTTGTCTCATGGCTCTCCCGTATTGCAGAAAGGAGACTCTCTGTCAGTGACTAAAGAAAAGATTAAAATTGAACATCTTCATAAGACATTCGGAAAGCTGAAAGCTCTGGATGATATCAATCTCACGGTCAATGATGGTGATATCGTCTCTTTGATCGGTCCATCCGGTTCCGGTAAATCTACCTTATTAAGATGCATCCATGGTCTTGAAACACCAGACAGTGGCAATATCTACTATGATGGTGAGCTCATGGACCGCAATGATAAGGCAAAGTATGCGGCACAGCGTAAAAAGATGGGCTTTGTCTTCCAGCATTTCAATCTCTTTACAAATAAAACCGTTATTGAAAACTGTAAGTTTGCCCAGATTGCCGTATTAAAGAAAACACCGGAAGAAGCTGAAAAGACAGCTATGGAATACCTTACCAGAGTAGGCTTGGCTTCCAAAAGAGATTCCTATCCTAACAAGTTATCCGGTGGTCAGCAGCAGCGTGTTGCTATTGCAAGAGCCTTATGCATGAATCCGGAAATGATGCTGTTTGATGAGCCGACATCCGCACTGGATCCGGAGATGATCAAGGAAGTATTAGATGTCATGAAGGAACTTGCCGCCCAGGGCATGACCATGATTGTTGTTACCCATGAAATGGGTTTTGCAAGAAAAGTAGGAAACAGAGTTGTATTCTTAGATGGCGGACATATCATAGAACAGAATGAATCCGAAGCATTCTTCTCAAATCCGCAGTCCGATCGTGCAAAAGATTTCTTAAGTAAAGTATTTTATGAATAACAGCTGCACACTAAGGCAGCTGTTTTTAGAAAAACAGTATGAAGTTAAATGATTTTAAAACCGAACAATGGATGAATGTCCATGAAGGAGATGCCGTATACAATCTTACAGATACATGCATCTCTCCTTTGACATACAGCGAATTAACTGCCATGGATACAGATCATGCCTTATCCCGGCTGAAGATGGATTATGGTGAAATACCCGGATCTACTTCTTTCCGTAAAGAAGTATTATCCCTGTATAAAACCGGTACAACTGATAACATCATCCTCTCACAAGGCTGTCTGCAGGCTAATGAAATGGTTATGCTGGGGTTATTAAATCCTGGTGATACTGTCATTACATTTACACCCGGCTACCAGCAGTTTACTGATATTCCGGAAAGTATCGGATGTCATGTCATAACCATTCCTTTACATGAAGAAAACAACTGGCTTCCGGATTATAAAGACATCGAAGAAGCTATGCAGAAACCTGTAAAGATGATCATTATAAATAATCCTTCCAATCCTACCGGATCCCTGTTCCCTTTGGAATTACTGAATAAAATCATTGCTTTAGCCAAAACACAGAATACCTGGATTCTCAGCGATGAAGTATACCGTGGTCTTGATGATGAACCATCCATCAGTGATCTATACATACATGGCATCTCTACATCCTCTTTGTCCAAACTGTTTTCTCTTGCCGGATTACGGCTTGGCTGGGTTAAAGCAGAACCTTCTGTGATACATATGCTGTCTGTACGCAGAGACTATTCCATTATCTCTACCGGACCGCTTGTGGATACACTTGGAACGATTGCCTTATCCCACAAAGATGAGATTCTTTCCCGCAGCAGGAAAATCGCAGAAGCCAATAAAGCTGTCATTCAGCATTGGCTAGAAACAGAGTCCCGCTGTTCACTTGTATTCCCTGAAACAGGTACAGTAGGTTTCTTAAAATATGATGTCAATATCCCTTCGGCTGTATTAGCTGAAGATATTCTGCATCAATATGGTGTATTCTTTGTGCCGGGAAGCTGCTTTGATTGTGAAAATCATCTGCGCATTGGCTTTACCAATGATCCAGATACAACTGAAAAAGGATTAAGCCTGTTATCACAATATCTGAATACTCACTCCTGATCTGTGGATCAGGATTTCTTTTGACCATTTTCCGATTAAAACTACAATGCGATGCATTTTTAATCGGAATCGATTATACTATAAAAGGGAGGGTATTATGTACATTAAACGTAATTATGAACCAATGATTCTGCGCGTCAGCAAGTCGTTTCCTTGCCTGGTTGTATACGGCCCCCGGCAGACAGGTAAATCAACCCTTATGGAACATCTCTTTGGCAATTCTTTCACCTCTGTTACACTTGATGACCTTGATGATCGAAACCTGGCTTTGTCTGATCCAAAACTGTTTCTCGATACATATTCATGGCCTTTGATTATTGATGAAATACAGAAAGCTCCTCTACTTTTAGATGAAATCAAGAAGCGGATCGATTCCCAGCGAATTCAATGGTTAAAAAATAATGAGCCACGACAGCTTATGTATATATTGACCGGTTCTAATCCATTTGAGCTTCAGGAGGGCATTTCTGAATCTCTGGCTGGACGCTGTGGCGTGATTGATATATCCTCTTTCTCTCAATCTGAAAAATATGGAACAGAAGGCGAACTGTTTAAGCCTGATGTTTCTTATCTTCTTTCAAGAGAAAAAGAAACACACAGTCATATCAGGTCTCAGAAACAAATATATGAAGATATATTCACAGGCGGCATGCCAGATGTATATACAGGTGTATCTGAAAGACTAACCTTTTTTAAATCATATGTTCAGACATATATAGAAAAAGATGTCAGAAAACTGGTATCTGCGGACAGTCTCATACAGTTTCAGAACTTCATGTCCATAGTTGCTATGCATACAGCACAAGAGCTTCATTATGATACCATTGCCAATAGTGTAGGTATTGATGTGCGTACTTGTAAAAAATGGATTTCTATTCTGGAAACATCGGGTATCATCTTTCTTCTGCAGCCTTATATGTCCTCAATATCCAAGAGAATCATTAAAGCGCCTAAACTCTATTTTATGGACACAGGTCTATGTGCTTATCTCTGCCGCTGGCCAAATGCAGAAATGCTGGAAATGTGTGCTATGAATGGGGCGTTCTTTGAAACATATGTTGTCAGTGAACTTATCAAGAATTTTTATGTTCACAATCTGGATCCAAAGGATTCTTTATTCTATTACAGAGATATAGATCAAAAAGAAATTGATCTGCTGTATGTCCAGCAGAATGATATCTATCCTATTGAAGTTAAGAAAAGTGAAACACCTAAAAATCCGACTAAGAATTTCAGTGTATTAAAAAAATACAACATGAATATCAAACCAGGACTCATAATCGATAACTGTGACAAAATACGACCAGTTTCTGAATCCGCATGGTATTATCCGGTAAGTATTCTTGGTATGTGATTCCGATCAAAATGACATCGCAATGCATTTTTAATCGGAATTAACCTATATAAAAACATGTGTTTCTACACATGTCTTTATAACTTCTTGAATTGTGCTACATCCAGAACAAATATTGTTGCGCCGCCAACCTGTACCTCTACAGGGAAGCTTGCGTATCTGCCGATATCATAACTGGCAGTCGATGGCACAATCTCTGTTCTGCGCTTTGCCTCGCTGCCGATAACCTCAATGCACTTGTCTACTTTATCATCTTCTGTACCGACAATTAACGTAGTATTGCCAGCTCTCAGGAAACCACCGGTAGTAGCTAAACGTGTCATGTAGAAATCATTTTTTGTTAAGGCAGAAGAGACAGCTGATGCATCATCATTTGATACAATCGCAAGAATCAGTTTCATAATATACCCTCCTGATTTCTTTCTGAACACATTTTAGCACATGCATGTTGTCTCTTGAACCTTACGCAAGGCATGTTCATCAACAATTCAGCCAATCTGTTTACACATTAAACTTAAAGAAAACAACATCACCATCCTGCATCAGATAGTCTTTCCCTTCCTGACGCAGTTTTCCTGCTTCTTTTAATGCCTTCTCACTGCCATACTGCATAAAATCATCATAGCTGTATACCTCAGCCTTGATAAAACCTCTTTCAAAGTCAGAGTGGATAATACCAGCACACTGTGGTGCCTTCATACCTTCATGGAATGTCCATGCACGGCATTCCGGTTCCCCTACTGTAAAGAATGTACGTAAGCCAAGCAGGTGATAGGCAGCCTGGATAATCTGATCCAGTCCTGACTCCTTAATACCAAGGTCATCCAAGAATGCCTGCTTATCTTCTTTATCCAGACCTGACAGTTCTTCTTCCATCTTTGCACATATTGCAATACAGCCAGAACCTTCTTCATCAGCCATCTTCTTAACAGCCTGATAATACTTGTTATCTTCTGGTGAAGATACTTCTTCATCACTCATATTAGCCACATAGATAACAGGCTTGGCAGTAAGTAACCCATAGTTCTTTAAGAAAGCTTTCTCATCTTCATCAAATTCCAGTGTACGTACCGGCTTGCCAGCTTCTAGTACAGGCTTCAGTCTTTCCAGAAGCTTCATTTCCTGCATGGCATCCTTGTCTTTTGACTTGGCCTTCTTTTCTACCTTGCCGATTCTGTTATTTACCGTATCCAGATCTGCAATAGCTAACTCAAGATTGATCTCTTCAATATCTCTTGCCGGATCTACAGAACCCTCTACATGTTCAATATCCGGATCATCAAAACATCTGACAACATGAATAATCGCATCTGTCTGTCTGATATTTCCAAGGAACTGGTTGCCTAATCCTTCACCTCTGGATGCACCTTTTACAAGACCGGCAATATCCGTAAATTCAAATGTTGTATAAATTGTCTTCTTAGGATGAAAAGCATTCACAAAATCATCCATACGCTTATCCGGAACTTCAACCACACCGACATTTGGTTCAATCGTCGCAAACGGATAATTTTCAGCCAGAACCTGACTGTTTGTAATTGCATTAAACAACGTAGACTTACCTACGTTCGGTAATCCTACGATACCTGCTGTTAAAGCCATATTTGTTACTTCCCTTCTGTATCTTCACTCTGTGGAGCCTTTTCCACAATCTTCTTCATTTTACGCTCAAACTCATGTCTTGGAAACATAATCACAGCACCACATCCCATACATTTGATCTTGATATCAGCACCCACTCTGATAATCTTCCAGAGCTTTGATTTATGACAGGGATGTTCTTTCTTCATTTCAATAATGTCATTCAAACCGTACTCACTCATGTTCTCTTCCTTTCATAAGACTTACCTACGTTCGGTAATCCTACGATACCTGCTGTTAAAGCCATATTTGTTACTTCCCTTCTGTATCTTCACTCTGTGGAGCCTTTTCCACAATCTTCTTCATTTTACGCTCAAACTCATGTCTTGGAAACATAATCACAGCACCACATCCCATACATTTGATCTTGATATCAGCACCCACTCTGATAATCTTCCAGAGCTTTGATTTATGACAGGGATGTTCTTTCTTCATTTCAATAATGTCATTCAAACCGTACTCACTCATGTTCTCTTCCTTTCATAAGCATGTATCGTATTCTGCAGAAGCATTGTGATTGTCATAGGCCCTACGCCCTTTGGAACAGGGGTAATGGCGGTAACATGATCCTTCACATCTTCAAAGTCCACATCCCCGCACAGATGTCCATCCGGCAATCTGTTAACACCGACATCAATCACATAGGCGCCTTCTTTAATATAGGATGCATCAAAATACTTCGGTTTTCCAATTGCCGCAATCAGAATATCCGCTTCTTTTGTAAACCTTCTTAAATCCTTTGTATGACTGTGACAGATCGTTACGGTCGCATTGGCATCCTGTAATAGTCTTGCGACAGGTGTCCCCACTAACTTGGATCGGCCCACAACAACTGCATGCATGCCATCAACAGGGCACTCCATCTTTCTTAAGATTTCCATAACACCACTTGGTGTACAAGGCTGGAAAGATGTCTCTCCTAAGAACAGCCTGCCAAAATTAATCGGGGTCAGCCCATCCACATCCTTATCCGGATTGATACAGTTAATCGCCGCGTTCTCATCTAATCCTTCTGGAAGCGGTAATTGTAACAGTATTCCATCCACATCCGGGTCATCAGATAAATCATGCAGATTCCATTCCAGTTCTTCCTGGGATACATTCTCCGGTAACTTACGCATGACAGAGCGTATACCTACCGCAGCACATGCCTTCTCTTTCCCTTTAACATAGGAAAGGCTGGCAGGATCATCACCAGCTAACACTACTGCTAAACAGGGAACCCGTCTGCCGGTGTTTCTGATTCTTTCTATCTGTTCCTTCATCGTCTCCCGCATTTCACGGGATAAATCACTTCCATATATTATTCTGCTCATATTAACCTTTTCTAATAACAATATCAGAGTCAAGTAAGATGGTTACAGGTCCGTCATTCACTAAACTGACCTGCATATCAGCACCGAATACACCTTCCTGTACATTAAATCCTCTTTCTCTCATCATCTGATTAAAGAAGGCATACAGCTGCTTTGCATGTTCCGGATCACCGCTGCCATTAAAAGAAGGTCTGTTACCCTTATGGCAATCTGCATACAGAGTAAACTGCGATATGGATAAAACAGCACCATCAACCTGTTTCAGATTCAGATTCATCTTTCCGTTCTCATCTTCAAAGATACGCAGATTACTGATCTTATCTGCCATCTTCCATACAATATCTTCCGTATCTTCATCATGAAAAGATACCAGCAGCATATATCCTTTCCCTATTTTTCCATGTACAACATTGTCTATACTGACTGATGCTCTGCTTACTCTTTGAATTACTACTCTCATACCGCGTAATTATACCAGTTCAATTCAAAACATGTTAAAACATTCTTTATTACGTTCTTAAATGTGAAATCTCTTTCACGTAAGCGCTTACATTTTGTGAAACATGTGTGAATTTGTGACATAAAGTTGATTCCTAACAATCAATAAATATAGAATATAGGCATGAGCAAAAAAATTAAGAGTAAAAAGGTATGTAAATATATCCTGCCAATGTTAGCGGCTGGTGCAATTGTCGCAAGCATGGTTCCAACAAAAGATATTCAGGCTGAAGATAATTTAAATGATGCACTGCCTGTCTATGACATTTCAATGTCTGACAGCAATCCTGTAGAAACATTAAAGGAAAAGGTTATCAGTGATATGTCAAAGAAAGATGCAGCAATCGACCTGAATAAGATTGATGTCAAGAAATCTACGATTGATGTATCTAATGTTGATTACACAAAGACAGGTATCCAGGCAGTTAAGCTGAAGGTATCCTTAGCAGATAAGGATTCCGCAACAACTTCACTTGGCTATTCCTTCACAGAAGATGCGGCTGTCAATATGATTACAGACAGTGCTCCTAAGCTTATGTTAAAGGCTAATAGCGTTATCGTAAACAATGGTGATACATTCAACCCTGAATCCTATGTATCCTATGTCAGTGACAATTCCGGCATCTTACCTGCATTAACAACAAGCGGAGATGTGGATATGTCCACAGATGGTACATATCAGGTCACATATACAGCTGTCGATGTGGAAGGAAACAAAACATCACAGGTTCTGAATGTTACAGTAAGAACACCACAGGAAGTTCTTGATGCACAAGCAGCACAGCAGCAGGCTGAAGCAGATGCACAGGCTCAGGCAGAAGCTGAAAAGCAGGCACAGGAACAGGCAGCCCAGCAGGCCGCAGCACAGGCACAGCAGGCAGCTTCTTATACTTCTACTGGTGCACCGGTTGTCGGCAGTGGTTCTGATCCATATGGAGGAGGCGCTTCCAACTGTACGGATGAAGCATGGTTACAAGCATACGCTGCCGGACATGTTCTTCCTAACTGGGGCAACGCAACAAGCTGGCTCTACAATGCACAGGCTACCGGATATTCTACCGGATACGCTCCTGCCGCAGGTGCTATCGCTGTATATTCCCACCATGTCGCATACGTTGATCACGTAAACGCAGATGGAACTGTCTATATCAAAGAAGGCGGCTTCAATGGCGGATACAACGAAAGAACCGTTAGTGCTGCAGGTACAGGCACACAAGCCCTGCAGGGTTACATCTATCTGAATCAATGATCTTATGAATGACTGTTTATACAGTCATTCTTTTTTTATATTCAGGTAATACAAATCTACAGTCTGACTCCGGATTTGTATAAGCTAAGATTACGGCATAAGAAAAGTGCATGAATTGTAATGTGGAAAATTTCAATTCACATTTAAACATATTTTCTCTTTCCTTCTTTTAATAAGTTCAGTAACGAATTGCGTCATCCTTATATGCATTCAGTTTCTCTTCTGACTCTTTAGAAAGATTTAAATCTTTAAAAGACATATTATGTGTATGGTAATAGTCTCCAAGTGCTTCTAACAGTGTCTTTGTATCACCATGTAGTTCATTTAACAGATCTGTAGGTGAAATCAATCTTATGAAGATCATTTACCACTTCACACACAATGGTTCAGGCATTCTGTCTTCTTATTTCTTTCAGTCAGATTGAACGGTTAACAGAAAGAACTTCCAGAATATTTTATAAACATAAAAGGACTGTAATCCAACATATGCTGAATTACAGTCCTGATTATTATTTAACAGATCTTGCAATATGAAGCAGTCTCATGGAATTCAATACACATAATATGGCTACACCTGTATCCGCAAAGATAGCCATCCACATATTTGCAATACCAAATGCACCTAATATCAATGTCAGTACCTTGATAATAATAGCTCCATAGATATTCTCATTAGCGATACGCAGGATTCTCTTTGCACTGGATATGGCAAGTGATACCTTTGTCGGCTTATCATCCATGATGACAACATCCGCTGCTTCTATAGCCGCATCACTTCCCAAAGCACCCATTGCGAATGATACATCCGCATTAGCCAGAACCGGTGCATCGTTAACACCATCTCCAACAAATGCTGTCACTTCACCATCAGCCTTCAGCTTCTTCAATACATTTACCTTATCTTCCGGCATGCATTCACCAACAGCCTGGTCAACACCAAGTTTCTTGCCTACTGCATCCGTAATCTCCTGATTATCACCAGAGACGATGACAACCTTACGATGTTCGTTATGAAGCTGCTGTACTGCTTCTACGGCATCTTCCTTCAACTGATCTCTTAAGACAAGACATCCTTCATATTCCCCATCTTTTGCGACATAAACCAATGTACCGGCAGACTCTTCCTCCTTACAGTCAATATGTTCATCCTGCATGAGTTTATAGTTACCTGCTAAGATCACATGACCATTAACTGTAACCTTCATGCCTCTGCCAGCTATTTCACTGACATCCTGAATCTGTGTATCATCCGTTTCCTTACCATAAGAAGCACGTATACCCTGGGCTATCGGATGATTGGAATCATGTTCAGCATATGCGGCATCTTCCAATAGCTGATCCTTATCTTTTGCTGACAATACTTCTTCAACCGCAAACTTACCGCTGGTTAATGTACCTGTCTTATCCATGACAACCTGATTTACTTCCGCAAGAGAATCAATTACATCAGCACCCTTCACAAGCACGCCACGGGATGATAAGCCACCTATACCGGCAAAGAAGGATAATGGAATAGAGATAACCAGCGCACAAGGACAAGAGATAACCAGGAACGTGCAGGCTCTGTAAATACCTTCATTTACATCATGGTAAACAACCGCCACAATGATTGCGACAACAATAGCCGCAAATACAACAATCGGTGTATACCATCTGGAGAATTTGGTAATAAACTTCTCATGTTTTGCCTTCTTGTTGTCATTATTCTCTACAAGATCCAGAATTCTCGCTACAGTAGATTCACCATATTCCTTTGTGACCTGAATCTCTAAAACACCAGTTTCATTGACAGAACCGGATATAACTTCATCACCAGCATCCACATCTCTTGGCTTAGACTCACCAGTTAAGGAAGAAGTATCCAGAGAAGAAGCACCTTTTGTCACAATACCATCTAACGGTACTCTTTCTCCCGGCTTCACTCTTACAATTTCACCAATTTCTACTTCATCCGGATCTACTACTTCTACATTCCCATTTCTTACAACAGAGGCATGGTCTGGTCTGATATCCATCAATTCACCAATCGATCTGCGTGATCTGCGTACTGCCATATCCTGGAAATATTCCCCGATCTGATAGAACAGCATGACTCCGGCTGCTTCTTTCCAGTCTTTCAGATAGATAGCAGCTATAGTTGCGACAGTCATTAAGAAATGCTCATCGAACAACTGTCCTCTGCCGATGTTATGAATTGCTTTTAAAATAACATCATAGCCTAATACTGCATACGCAGCTAAAGCCACTACAATCTGTGCAGGTTCCTTTAAAAAGAGTGAAATAACAAACAATACAGCACCCACAATCAGTCTGATTAACATCACATGACTGTCGGAATCTTCTTCCTCTTCTGCGTCCTTTGAGACATCCTCACGGATCTCACTGACCTTTACTTCCGGTTCTTCTTCGGCAATCATCTGAATCATCTGCTGTTCAATTTCATGTTTACACTTTGGTTCACAGGTAAAGCTTAATGTTTCATTCATGAAATCTGCAGAAGCTTCTGATACACCAGGTATCTCCTGTGTCTTATCAGCTAACTTGATAGCACATGGTGCACAATCTATATTCTTGATTCTGTACTTATAAGACTTTTCTCTGCCTTCATATACTCTTGTAATAACCGGGTTATCCTGATCATCCTCGATGATCTTACGCATCTGTTTTTCTACAGATGCACTCTTTAGAGGATCACAATCATACTGTAAATGAGAGACTACCCCAAACTCCATATGACAGTTTTCTAGTGTATCAAGCTTGCTGATGTCTTCTTCCAGCTCTTTGGCGCAGGCTGCACAGTCAATTCCCTGAATACTATATTTATACGTTTTCTTTTTATTATCTTCTCTTGTAATAACCGGATTATCCTGATCATCTTCTATGATCTTACGCATCTGTTTTTCAATCTGATCGGCTTTCTTCTCATCTGCCTGATATGTCAGCTTAGAATGAATACCAAACTCCAGAGAGCACTTACTAACACCATCTAATTTACTGATATCTTCCTCTAGCTCTTTTGCACATGCGGCACAATCTATACCATCTACCTTAAATCTGTATTCTTTCATATCATTGCTCTTTCTCATTTGAACAACTGTTCAATTGTCTACCAGAATACTAGATCTTACATACATGTATGTCAATCCTTTTTCTGCTATAATTTCCGTGTTTATAAGGAAGAACACATTATGTTGAAAACAAACTGGCATACACACACAAAACGCTGTGGTCATGCGGTAGGTGAAGATGAAGAATATGTACAGGCTGCCATTAAGGCAGGTATTAAAACATTAGGTTTCTCAGATCATGCGGCATACATAGAACCGGAAAGAGGAGAAAGAATGAACATAGAAGAAGTACCGGACTACTGTTCTTCTGTTCTTTCTTTAAAAGAGAAATATAAAGATACAATCGATATCTATCTGGGTATGGAAGTAGAGTGTTACATCAGTGAATGGGATACATTATCAAAATACAGAAAAGAGCTGGATTACTGCATCCTTGGTCAGCATAGCCTTTCCATCCATGGAAAGAGTTCCTATGATCTCACTACGCCTGAAGAACTCAATGCCTATACCGATATGCTGGAATATGCATGTAAACATGCCTTATGCGATTACATAGCCCATCCGGATGTATGTTTATGGTCTTATCCGGTTATCGATGAATCTGTTATAGCTGTTGCGGAAAGAATCGCAGATATTTCCATAAAGTATAATATGCCATTGGAACTGAATGCAGGTTCTGGTGTCAGAGGCGGTAAAGTCATGTATCAGGATGGTCTGCGCTATCCCTATCCGGTAAGACAAATCTTCGAAGTATTTGCGAAGAAACACTGCCCTGTTATTGTCGGATTAGATATTCATGATCCTGCTTTATTTGATACAGATCTGTATCTGAACCGGGCTTTATCTGTTATTGAAGGATTAAACTGTAATGTCCTGGAAGATTTTGATCTTGTCCAGGCCGCAAGTGAAAGAAAGAAGCTGTTCTATTAAGACAGCTTCTTATTTTTCTGGTTCATTGTGTATTGTATGAATGTATTCAGAAAGTCTTCATTCAAAGGAAGTCTTTCATCCATATATAACTCAGTATCCGCAATATCACAGATATTGCGTACAGCACTCTCTGTAATCCCGTCACATACATGTACTTCTTCCGGTACACCACTCTGGATCATATACTGCATGAGTGCCTCTGCCAGTTGATACTTTACTTCCCCGATACTCTTTCCATACTCGCTGTAGATCACAGTCTGGTGGATTCTGTCTCCGATAATGCCAAGCAATGGATTCAAAGGATGAGGCAATGGCATTCCTTCTTCATCCTCATATAGAGGTATACGCATATATTCCATACTGATTTCCAATACGGAGGAGTTTCTTCCTGCCTCCTGTATCTTTTCAATGGTGTTCTCATCATCCACATACAGATCCGTACACTGATACTCTGTAAACGGTAATGACGCAAAGCCTCTGACAGTCTTGTCTTTCTGATACCATAAACAATACATCTCTGTAAAAGGATCCATTTTCCTGTCTTTCTTGATATATGCAGAATACAGTTTCCGGTAATCCTTTAAATACTTTGTAAAACGTACAATCTCTTCATTATGAAAGATAACCGGTATCGTTCCTTCCTCCTGGGAAAGAAAATACAGCCATTCATTTTCTTCAAAAGATAATCCTAATTCCTGTATGATTTTCATCTGATCTGCGGGAACTTCTTCTTTCTTTCCCCAGAAAGCCATTAAGGCACACTGGCTGTCTGCCGCAAACTCTGCCTGGACATGCATGGCATGAATATCATTCATCAAAAGATAAGAATTAAAGGCATCATTTCCTTCATAGGCAAAGAGTGCCTTTTCTTCTCCTTCCGAAACAGTATTCATATATACCGTTGTATGATCATAGCGGATACCTAAGAGTTCTGCATTGCCTAATCTGTTCCATGGATCTCTTTTCTCTATATCAGCAGCTGTATCATACAGCTGTTTCCATAATCTTAATTCTTCTTTCATATGCTTAAGAATATCAAAAGAAACGATCCTGTGACAGACCGTTTCTCTTATACTTATTCTAATTCAAATGCACCGGTATACAGCTGATAATACTGTCCCTTTTCAGCTAACAGCTGCTCGTGTGTACCTCTTTCAATAATACGTCCATGATCCAGAACAATAATGACATTGGCATTCTTGACTGTAGATAAACGATGGGCAATGACAAATACCGTTCTTCCTTTCATTAATCTGTCCATGCCTTCCTGAACAATCTGTTCTGTTCTTGTATCAATAGAAGAAGTAGCTTCATCCATGATCATAACCGGAGGATCTGCGACGGCAGCTCTTGCGATAGCAAGTAACTGACACTGTCCCTGAGACAGATTAGCACCATCTCCATCCAGCATTGTCTGATATCCTTCTGGAAGATGCCTGATAAAGCCATCTGCGCCTGCTAACTTGGCAGCTGCGATACATTCACCATCAGTTGCGTCTAATCTTCCATAACGGATATTATCCATGACTGTACCGGTAAACAATACCGTATCCTGCAGGATAATACCTAAAGACTTTCTTAAAGAAGACTTTTTGATCTTGTTGATATTGATACCATCATAACGGATTTTGCCATCTTCTATATCATAGAAGCGGTTAATCAGGTTGGTAATGGTAGTCTTACCGGCACCTGTAGCCCCAACAAAGGCAATCTTCTGACCAGGCTTGCCATACAGAGTGATATGATGCAGTATCTGCTTATCAGGATTATAGGAGAAATCCACATCATAGAAGCGGATATCACCACGTAATGGGGTATAGGTAACTGTACCATCAGCCTGATGCGGATGTTTCCATGCCCACTTCTCTGTTGGTTCCTTTGATTCTGTTAATACTCCGTTCTTTTCTGTCGCATAAACCAGTTCTACATAGCCTTCATCTGTTTCAGGCTGCTCATCCAGTAAAGTAAAGATACGCTGTGCTCCGGCAAGTCCCATGACAATAGAGTTAATCTGAGGAGAGATCTGCTGGATAGAACCGGAGAACTGTCTGCACATGCCAAGGAACGGTACAATAACCGCAATCGAGAATGGTAATCCGGAAATAGAGAAATTCGGTACATGATATTCCATGAAGAAACCGCCGGCTACTGCGACCATAACATAAACAATGTAGTTTACATTATTCAGAATAGGCATCAGTGTATTGGAATACTTGTTAGCCTGATAGGCAGCGTTATACAGGTCTTCATTGACTTTATCAAAGTCTTTTTCAGATTCCTTCTCATGGTTGAAAACCTTGATGACCTTTTCACCATTGATCATCTCTTCCACAACACCTTCTGTTTTACCGACATATTTCTGCTGGGCAACGAAGTATCTTGCGGATTTACCACCGATAACCTTTGTGATGGATATTGTAACAACTGCACCGGCAACGATGACAAGTCCCATCCAGATGGAGTAATACATCATGATGCAGAGGATTGTGACAACTGTAATTAAGGAAATCAGTAATTGCGGGAATGACTGGGATATCATCTGTCTCATTGCATCGACATCATTGGTGTAGTAAGACATGATATCGCCTCTTGCATGGGTATCAAAATAACGGATCGGCAATGATTCCATATGGTGGAACATCTTGTCTCTCATCTTGTTTAAGAAACCCTGTGTAAAGATAGCCATCAGCTGGTTATATGTGAAAGAGACAAGCAATGCCAGTACATATAAACCAGCTAAGATAAATACATAATGCAGTACCTGCGGCTTAGTCTCCGCCCAGGAAGCACCTGTATTCCAGGCATTCTCCAGGACAGAGATAACATGCTGCTGGAAGACGGAAGGAATTGCGCCTAATATGGCATTAGCGATAATCATGATCAGAATTAATGGCAGCATCTTCGGATAGAACTGAAACATCAATTTCAGAAGTCTGCCGAATACATGAGCATTCTTTGCTGTTTTGTTTTTCATGCGGCTGCCTCCTCAATCTTTTCTGTTCCCTGTTTATTCTGAGAAAGATATACTTCCCGGTAAATCTTATTTGTCTTCAACAGCTCTTCAGATGTTCCGATCTGATCAATTCTGCCGCCATCCATAACAATGATACGGTCTGCATCTTCTACAGAAGAAGTACGCTGGGCAATGATGATCTTTGTGGTAGAAGGAATATATTCCTTCATAGCCTTACGGATCATGGCATCTGTCTTTGTATCTACAGCAGATGTAGAATCATCCATGATCAGTATCTTAGGCTTCTTTAATAAAGCTCTTGCAATACATAATCTCTGTTTCTGACCACCGGATATGTTTGTACCACCCTGTTCGATCCAGGTATCATATCCATCCGGCATCTGATCAATAAATTCATCTGCACATGCCAGATGACATACATGCTTCACTTCATCTAACGAGGCATTCTTGTCACCCCAGCGGATATTATCCGCAATGGTCCCGGCAAACAATACGTTCTTCTGCAGCACCATGGCTACAGCATCACGCAATGTGACAAGATCATATTTTCTGACATCTTCCTTTCCTACTCTGACATCACCTTCCGTAACATCATAAAGACGTGGAATCAACTGTACCAGAGAAGACTTGGCAGAACCAGTACCACCGATGATGCCGATCGTTTCACCAGATTTAATATGCAGATCGATATCATACAGAACCGGATGTGTAGCCGACTTTGAATATTTGAAGATCACATGATCAAAGTCTACTGATCCATCCTTGACTTCTGTAACAGCATTTTCAGGAGAAGTAATCGTACTCTTCTCTTTTAATACTTCCGCAATTCTTTCCGCAGACTCTTGAGAGAAAGTAATCATGACAAAGATCATGGAAAGCATCATCAGAGATGACATGATCTGGAAGGAATATGTTAATAAGGTTGAGAACTGACCAATACCAAGAGACTTCTCCGCAATGATATGTTCTGAACCAACAGACAATACAAATAACATAACCGCATAAATGCACATCTGCATAAACGGGTTATTCAAAGCTAATATTCTTTCTGCCTTTGTAAAGATTCTGCGGATATCTTCAGATGCATTTTCAAACTTCTGATCCTCATAATCTTCTCTGACAAATGACTTTACAACTCTGATACCCTTGACATTCTCTTCTACTGAATTATTCAATGCATCATACTTAGGGAATCCTTTTCTGAAGATAGGCATTGTGACTTTGGCAATAACATATAAAGCAATACCCAGAATCGGAATAATCCATAAGAATACAACAGCCATGGATCCACCCATGATATATGCCATGATAAAGGAGAAGATCAGATTCAATGGTGCTCTGACAGCTGTTCTGATAATCATCATGAAAGACATCTGTACATTCTGAATATCTGTTGTAAGTCTTGTGACAAGAGAAGCATTGGAAAACTTATCAATATTGGCAAAGGAAAAATCCTGAATGTTATAGAACACATCATGTCTCAGATTCTTCGCAAAGCCACAGGAAGCCCTGGAACATTCAATACCAGATGCCCATCCTCCCGCTAGTGCAATGAAAGATAACAGAAGCAGCTTCCAGGCATAACTTAATATGACAGAAGTTCCAGCCCCGGCTGTAATATCATTTACTAACATTGCAATTTCATAAGGAATTAAAGCTTCCATGATGACTTCTACAATGACAAACAAAGGTGTCAGTATAGTAGCTTTCTTATACTCACGGATGCTTTTCATCAACTCTTTCAGCATGTACAATCCCCTTTCATTAAGATTCTTATATTCTACGACTTTATAAACAAAAGCACTCCTTAAACTACGCAGGAATGCTTTATAAAGCGATACATTTATATCACAGTTAACATTGATTTGTTAAGAGATTTCTTTAACTCTTCTGACGATTTTCAAAGGTAAACATATCATCTGGTTCTGCACAGGGAAGCGTATCCACATAATCATCCAGTTCCAGCATCTCCTGTACCAGTGAATCAGGTAATGTTTCAGAGTCTTTTCCCTGATCTCTTTTCCCGCCTCTTAACAGGAGCTGACGGGTATGCTGATAACAGGACAGAAATGCATGTTCATACTCCACACTGTCCATTTCTGTCTGCAGAGAATCCATCTCTCTCTGGATCACTTCACTGTCTGCGCCAAGTACTACATAATGAAATATCAATGGCATGATATCCACTGCATCTATCACCATGAATGCATCTTTGAAAACATCCGTCAGATGGCTCCAGCATGCATCATGGCAAGGATAGTGATACTTTCCGATATCTATGATCTCATCAACTTCCGGTAAGACAAAATGCCAGCCATTCTGTAACTTCTCTAATTTCTTCCATTCATAGTTATCCAGAAGTTCTCTGTATATCAGTTTCTCCCCGATTCTCACAAAGATCTGATCCTTTTCAGGAATATCATTAAGAATATCATAAAGCTTGTCTTTATCTATCCTCATATCCGGATCCGATGAAGCCATCTGAAGCAGCACATGCATATCCAGTACACCATAGTAATAAGCTGCAGTTAAAAGACAGCTTCTTACCCAGAGATACTGTTTTCTTTCAAACTCAAATTCATCTGTATGCATCAGAGCATAGGCTTCTGCGACATCATCCGGCACAATCACTCTGCCATCATCCGCATAATACAGATAATCTTCTATATCTCCTGCATCATATATAGCATTGAATGGATAAACAAACTCATTATCTTCTGACCATTCTCTGTGTAATGCCGCATCAAATTCTTCTTTGACCTCATCAGACATAAATAAAAATATATGACGCATAACATCCGGATCAAGCAGATAATCAGCTAACTTTGAAGCAGAGTCTTTCGGGTCTTCTTCCGGCTCGAGATCATATTCCTCAAGTGTCAAATCCAGAAGTTCACCAGGATTGGTTAACTGCAGAGATTCTTCAAGACTCAGATGTTCCGGCACATTTCTTGCGGCGGTTAAAATCTCAGGTTCTTCTCCCTGCAATACTTCTTCCAGGAAATCCAGAAACTCTGTTTCGTCATATGTTTCTCCTGTATCCATGACTCTGTACAGCTCCGCTAGTACTGCGGCAGATATAACCTGTACTGCCTCATCATGACTGCATCCCATATCTTTTAATTCATTATATGCAAGTACAGTTTCTTCCGGTTTTCCACTAGTCAGCTGATTCTCTACAATCATCAGTACCAGTTCCTTCATGTGATTATCTCTCATGCCTATAGTCTACAACAAAACATATACTGGATGTACTTTACGCATCATAAAACAGACAATGTATGTTTTTCATGACATTGTCTGTATACGTTTTTATCATCCGGAATTATATTAATCCTTCTATCATTTCATTTACAGGGAGGAGTTTGAATTATTTAACTTCTGAATAACCTTCAACACCATATCCAATGGCTTGTTCATCTTC
>CAZHUX010000037.1:0-19397 GCA_964535445.1 uncultured Galactobacillus sp.
GGTACAAACGATCTGACTCAGATGACATTCGGCTTCTCCAGAGATGATGCCGGCAAGTTCCTGAATTCTTACTATGACAAGCACATCTATGAGAGTGATCCATTCGCGCACATTGATGTCAATGGTGTCGGTAAGTTAGTCAAGTGGGCTGCAGAACAGGGCCGCAAAACACGTCCGGATATCCATCTTGGTGTCTGTGGTGAACATGGTGGCGATCCTGCTTCCATCGAGTTCTTCCAGAGCCTGGGTCTTGACTATGTTTCCTGCTCTCCATACAGAGTTCCGTTAGCAAGACTTGCGGCAGCACAGGCTGTTATCCATCAGGAAAACAAAAAGTAATTCTATTGTCACGTATCTCTGATACAGGTAATTCTGTATCAGAGATTTTTAATTGTTTTTGAGGAATTTTCATGTTTCACGACAATATTTATTACAGACATTTTAGACGCATTGAGTAAGAAAGATAATGTTGAGAAAAATCTGTTTGAAATTTCATTCTTAAGTCAGAAACAGGTTAATATGTTCAAGAGTGATTTCAGAATAGCCGCAGATTATTTTTTACAGACGAGAGTGAACAAAGAATACAAGCTCAGTGCCCCGGTAATCAAACATGTCGATACAGTACTGAACGCAATGGCTGATAGAGAATGTATGAATACATGGAAGTATTAAAACAAAAATGAATGGTTCAGGGATACTCCCTGTGTTTTGATTATTCTTTTATTTACTTTTTTCTTTTATGAACAGATAATTAAGTAAGCGGTTACATGGAGGCTTGTTATGACAAAGTATATTATGGCAATTGATCAGGGAACTACTTCCAGCAGAGCCATTCTTTTTAATCATGATTCTGAGATTGTCGCATCCGCACAGAAAGAATTCACACAGTACTTTCCTAATCCGGGATGGGTTGAACATGATGCTAATGAAATATGGCTGTCGGTATTGGCAGTGATGGCAGAATGTGTCCAGAATGCGCATATTGATCCTGGCCAGGTAGAAGGCATAGGTATTACCAATCAGCGTGAAACTACCATTGTATGGAATAAAGAAACAAATCTTCCTATCTGTCATGCTATTGTCTGGCAATCGAGACAGACAGCAGATATCTGTGATGATTTAATTTCAAGAGGTCTTGATGATACATTCAGAAGTAAGACAGGCTTACGTATTGATCCGTATTTCTCTGCCACAAAAATCAGATGGATGCTCGATCATGTGCCGGGTGCACAGAAATTAGCAGAAGAAGGAAAACTTTTGGCAGGTACAGTAGACAGCTGGCTTGTATGGTGTCTTTCTGGTGGAAAGGTACATGCGACCGATTATACGAATGCTTCAAGAACATTGCTGTATAACATCTATGAAAAGAAATGGGATCCTGAATTATGCCGTATCATGAATATCCCTATGAGCATGTTACCGGAAGTGAAGGACAGCTCCGGTATCTTTGCCTATACAGCACCATATCATTTCTTTGGCCATGAAATACCGATTGCCGGCATTGCCGGTGATCAGCAGGCTGCTTTGTTCGGACAGGGATGCTTTGAAGAAGGTATGGCGAAGAATACCTATGGTACAGGTGGTTTCTTATTGATGAATACAGGTCATGAACCAAAGCGTTCCAAGGAAGGCTTATTAACGACAATTGCCTGGGGATATCATGGTGAATTAACATATGCCCTGGAGGGTTCTATCTTTGTGGCAGGATCTGCGATTCAATGGCTGCGTGATCAGATGAAATTCTTCCCGAAATCATCCATGTCAGAAGAATACGCAAAACGTGCTCATAAAAACTCCGGCATTTACATGGTTCCTGCTTTTGTAGGACTTGGAGCACCTTATTGGGATGACAGATGCCGTGGTGCCATATTCGGATTAACAAGAGGTACAAGTCAGGAAGACATCACCAAGGCTACGTTAGATTCATTGGCTTACCAGACCCGTGATGTACTTGAAGCAATGGTAGAAGACAGTGGTGTACCGATGAAGAAATTAAGAGTTGATGGTGGTGCCTCTGCCAATGATTATCTGATGCAGTTCCAGTCTGATTTACTGCAATGTGAGATAGACCGTCCTGCTATCGTTGAAACAACGGCATTGGGAGCTGCACATCTGGCAGGTTTAGCTACAGGATTCTGGAAAGATATGGATGAATTAAAGGCAAATGAAAAGGGACAGACAGTCTTTAATCCTTCCTGCAGTAAAGAAGAATCTGATGCTTTATACAGAAAGTGGCTTCAGGCAGTAAAAGCCGCAAGATTATTCAGTGAATGATCTGTGATTATACGAGCGTAAAAGCTAGAAAATATGCGTATTTATGCTTGCATGAAGATACGATTTAGGGTATATTTGTCTAAGGAAACAGGAGTGCTTAACAGCACTCCTTGTCTTATGTTGGAGGAATATGGACAGAGATGAACATCTGAAAGAATTATTTCAGCCTGTTTTCGAGAAAAATCAGGTGAATCTGTATGAGATGATCTGGAAACAGTCTGGCAATGAAAAAACACTGGAAGTATCTATTATCAAGCCTGATGGAACGATGGATCTTGATACATGTGCATCAGTCAGTGAACAGTTAAGTGAAGTACTGGATAAAGATGATCCGATTCCTGAGGAATATACATTGGAAGTATGTTCACCAGGGGCAGAAAGAGAAATCAGGGATCTGAATGAACTGGATCACCTTGCCGGTACGCATGTATATGTAAGATTAAAACATCCTTTCAAGAAAATGATGGAGTTTACAGGCGATATTGTTTCGGTTGATACAGATGGAAATGTTGTATTGTCCTATCGTGATAAAGCTGCCACAAGAAAGGCAGAGTTTACTAAAGATAATATCGATTTTATCCGCTATGCGGTGAGAATTTAAGGAGCAGGAAATGAAGTTAAAGTACAAGGATATGATTAAGGCACTCAATGCCGTTGAAGAGGAAAGAAACATTCCGGAAGATGTCATTGTTGATGCATTAAAAGAAGCAATGGCCAAGGCCTATAAGAAAGATGCAGAATTGTCTGATATTGATGTAGTCGCAAAAATCAATGAAAAGGATAAGACAATTGATCTGTACCAGAATTACAAGGTAGTACCTTCTGATGATGATGTTCAGGATGATGAACTTGAGATTGGTCTTGAAGAAGCCAAGGCTCTGGATCCTGATGCAGAAGTTGGTGGAACCGTATCCCGTCTGATTGAGATCAACGGTATGTCTAGAGCTGCTGTCTCCATTGCCAAGAATGTCATGCGTCAGAAGATCAGAGAAGCTGAAAAGGTTGCTGTATACAATGAATACATTGACCAGAAAGATGAGATGGTCATTGGTGTTGTAGAGTCTGTTAAGGAAAAGTTTGCATTGATTAATCTTGGCAGAACGGTTGCGATGATGCCGCATTCTGCCCAGATTCCCGGTGAGCATTTAAGAGAAGGCGACCGCATCAGAGTTGTCATCACAGAAGTCAATAAAGAGACAAAGGGTTCTCAGGTACTTGTATCCAGAGCTGATCCGATGCTTGTCCGCAGATTATTCGAGAAGGAAGTTCCGGAAATCTACGATGGTATTGTTGAAATCAAGGCTATCGCAAGAGAAGCTGGTGAAAGAACCAAGATGGCTGTTCTTTCCCATGATCCGTCAGTTGATCCGATTGGTGCCTGCATTGGTCCAAGAGGAACAAGAGTACAGCAGATCATTGATGAACTGCATGGTGAAAAGATTGATATCTTCCAGTATTCTGATGATTTGACAGAACTTGTCAGAAATGCCCTGGCACCTGCGGTTGTAAATGCTGTATTGCCTGGTGATGATGATCATTCACTGATTGTCATTGTGGATGATGATCAGCTGTCCTTGGCTATCGGCAAGCGTGGCAAGAATGCAAGACTTGCGGTCAAGTTAACAAATCATAAGATTGATATCAAGACAAGAAGTGCTCTTGAAGAAGAAGGCAAGGATTATGATGCACTGGTTGCTGAAGCTGAAGTGAAGCGTCAGGAATATCTGAAGGAAGCACATAAGAAAGAAATTGCCAGAATGGAGAAAGAGGCAGAAGCTGCTGAAGAAAAGCGTAAGGCTGCCGCTGCCAAGTTCGCCGCTGCCAATGCAGATGCACCAGTAGAAGAGGAAGATGGATTTATTCCTGAAGAAATGCAGGAAGGTCTTGATGAGAATATCATCACTTCTATTGATGAAGATAATTCAGAAGAAAAGAAAGAAAATACAGAGGCAGAACCTGAAACAAATGAACCAGCTGAAGAAAATGTAGAAACTGAGACAGAACCTGAAACTGAAGCTGAAGAAGAAACAGATAATGAACCTGTAGAAGAAGAAAAGACAGAAGAACCTGAGGAAGTCAGAGAGGATACAGAAGAGAGTACACCTGAAATGGAACCGGTTGAAAAGAAAAAGAACGAGTCTCATAAGCATGCTGATCTTGAAGAAATGGCTGCTAATAATACTTATGTTTCCAGATTTGAGAAACTTGCGGATACATCCAAGAAGGATGATCAGAAGTCAAAGAAGAAGTGGAAGAAACATAAGAGTGATGATGAGAATTACCGTGTAAACAATAAGGAGCTCGAAGAGGAAGTCAAGAAGAAGCTTGCTGCGAATGCCAATGCCGCCAAGCCTGTCTACAGTGACGAGGAACTTGCTGAGATTGAAGCAGAGCAGGAAGCAGAAGAAGAGAAGGAATACGACATCGATTACGATGAGTATGAAGACTTCTACGATGAGGATGATAACTGATAATGCCTAGAAAGATTCCGATGCGCAGATGTGTAGCGACTGGCGAGCGTCTGCCTAAGAAAGAACTTCTGCGTATTGTCAGAACGCCTGAAGGAGAACTCAAGGTAGATGAAACCGGCAGATTAAATGGTCACGGCGCATATCTTAAAAAGAGTGAAGAAGCTGTTGAAGCAGCTAAGAAGAACCATGCTCTTGATAAGGCGCTTGATGTTGAAATCCCGGCAGAATTCTATGATGAGATTCTGAAAGCAGTTCGATAAGAAATATGCATATAGAAAGAAGGTATTGCCAGGTGGATGATGCAGGCATGTGTTTCTTACATGCATGAAGAAAGAAAGTGAGGTTTTGAATGCCATATAACAAACAACGTTCTACAACAAATGGCTCTGCCCGCAAGGGTCAGAAAAAGAATAAAAGAAACAACCAGAATAAACATGAATATCAGGAACAGAAGCCTAAGAAGGCTGCTCCTGAAATTCATGCCATTACATATACTGATGGTATTACGGTAGGAGAGCTTGCTGAAAAGATTGGCAGACCTGCGACTGATATCATCAAGACACTTTTCATGGAAGGAAAAGCTGTCACAATCAATACACCATTAGATGATGATACGATTGAACTTGTATGCATCAGCTATGATATTGAACCTACCAAAGTCAAGGAGAAGGAAGAGGATACACTGGAAGTCGATATTCCTGATGATCCATCCAAGCTTAAGCCAAGACCTCCAATTGTTACCATTATGGGACATGTCGATCATGGCAAGACAACCCTTCTTGATACAATCCGTAAGACCAAGGTTGCAGCGGGTGAAGCCGGTGGTATCACCCAGGCAATCGGTGCTTACCAGGTATCTGTCAATGGACGTAAGATTACATTCTTAGATACACCAGGTCATGAGGCATTTACGGCCATGCGTGCCAGAGGTGCTTCCGTAACGGATATTGCGGTTATTGTTGTTGCTGCAGATGATGGTGTTATGCCGCAGACCATTGAAGCCATTGACCATGCAAAGGCTGCTAATGTTCCGATTATTGTTGCAGTAAACAAGATTGACAAGCCGGGCGCTAATCCGGACAGAGTCATGCAGGAGATGGCTGATCATGATGTCATGCCGGAAGAATGGGGCGGCGATACAATCTTTGTAAAGACTTCTGCCAAGAAGGGTGAAGGTATCCATGAACTGTTAGAGACAATCCTGACAGTTGCGGATGTGCTGGAACTGAAGGCAGATCCTGACCGTACTGCGACTGGTTCTGTGATTGAAGCCAAACTTGATAAGGGCAGAGGTCCTGTTGCTACATTACTTGTTCAGAATGGTACTCTGCATCAGGGAGATCCGGTTGTTGTAGGTACAGCTTTCGGCCGTGTCAGAAGAATGACAGATGAAGATGGCAACGTATTGGAAACAGCCGGCCCGTCTTCACCAGTAGAAATCATTGGTCTTGACTCTGTTCCTGAGGCAGGTGATCTGTTCCGTAACTTTGATCCTAAGGAAGAAAAGGAAGCCAGAGCACTTGCGGACAGAAGAAAGAAGACAAAGATCGAGCAGGAAAGAAGAAATACTTCTGCTATGTCACTGGAAGATCTTTCTGCTCAGATTGAAGCAGGTGAAATCAAGGAGATTCCGGTTATTGTCAAGGCAGATGTACAGGGTTCTGCAGAAGCCGTCAAGTCTTCTCTTGAAAAGCTTCAGGTTGGTGATGTCAAGGTTAATGTCATTCACGCCACTGCCGGTGCTATTACTGAATCTGATATTATGCTGGCAGATGCTTCTCATGCCATGATCATCGGCTTTAATGTAAGACCTGATGCGGCTATTCGTAAGAAGGCAGAAGAGGCTGGTGTAGAAATCAGACTGCATAATATTATCTATAAGGCTACGGAAGAGATGGAACTTGCCATGAAGGGTATGCTGGAACCAGTCTATGAAGATGTTACGATCGGTGAAGCTGAAGTACGTCAGACATACAAGGTATCCAAGGTTGGAACTGTAGCTGGTGTCATGGTTACAGATGGCAAGGTTACCAATACATGTTCTGCCCGTCTGATTCGTGAGGGTATCGTTATTTATACCGGCAAGCTTGGATCTTTACAGAGATTCAAGGATCAGGCAAAGGAAGTTGTCAGTGGCTATGAATGTGGATTAACAATCCAGAATTATAACGATATCAAAGTCGGTGACACCCTGGAATTCTTTGAGGCTCAGGAAGTTCCTGCAGAATAATTATGGCTAAAAGTATTAAGCAGAAACGTCTGGAAGGTATTATCCGCAAGGACATATCCGAGATCATTCAGTTTGGAGTCAAGGATCCTAATGTAGGATTTGTCACGATTACAGATGTGGATGTATCAAATGACCATTCCTATGCGACTGTATATTGTGAATTCCTTGGTCAGGAAGCAAGAGAACAGGCTGGTTTAAAGGCATTGAATCGTGCCAAAGGCTATATCCGCAGTGAACTGGCCCAGCGTCTTGATATCCGCAGAACACCGGAATTAACGTTTGTTATCGATGATACAGAGAAGCAGGGACGTCATATAGATGACATCATTGCCAAGATTCATGAAGAAGAAGATCAGAAATCATAAAGATTTCTGATTTTTTTTAATTATTTTTGAGGGTTTTGCCATTTTTTTCCAAATATATATAACAGAAGGAGGATCTTAATATGAGAAAGATCATGGTAGAACCTGAACAGCTTGAATCCTGTGCTGTTCGCATCAATCAGGAAAATCAGGATTATCGCAGCTTATGCAGTTCATTAATGCAGTCTGTAGAAGAAATGTCTTCTGCCTGGCAGGGAAAGGACAATACAGCCTTTACTTCCCAGATCATGAAGTATCAGTCTGATTTTGAACAGGTATCGGCTTTATCTGGTCAGTATGCAGATTTTCTCTGCAATGCGGCCCGTGCGTATCGGGATACACAGGAAGAATTAGCCGCTCAGGCAGGCTATCTGGGAAATTGAGGAGGTAAGAATATGGCAAATCTGAATATTTCATTAGCTGATGTCAGCAATACCGCTGCGAGAATCCGCAATTTAAATGCACAGATGTATGAAACACTGAATCAGATGAAGAGAGACATGAATCTTCTTGACGCAAGCTGGATTTCAGATGGAGGAACTGAAATCCGTACAAGATTCAATATGTTCGCAAACCGTTTTGAAAAGCAGAGAGCTGTTATTGAAGCTTATGCCAAATTCCTGGATCTGACGGTTTCAACATACGATTCCCTGGAAACATCCATTACCGGGAATGCGTCCTCTATCCAGTATTAGGAAATGGATGCCTGTATTGCTTGCCTTATGTATGATTTCAGGCTGTATGCCTGCCAGACGTAATGACGACAGCATTACCATAGGCGCATGGCTTCATGAAGTATGCAGGCAGTCAGGCATTATCTCCCATGTATCAGAGAAACCGTATTTCAAAGATATCACAAAATCAAATACTTACTTTGATGATGTACAGGCTGCCGTTGAATGGAAGCTCATTTCTCCAGAAGATTCTTTTTCTCTGGAAGATGGACTGGACAGACAATGGACAGCCTATACACTTATGAATCTTTCAGGAGAAAAGACTGATTCAAAAGTAGAGATCAAAGATATTTCAGATACGAAGTTTCCGGCACAGGTCCAGGCTTCTGCCGCATCAGGACTGATGCATGTTGATCATAACAACCGTTTTTATCCAAAGAAGAAAATCAGTAAAAAGGAGGCTGAAGATTTATTACATACAGTTGTACAGAAAATTAATAATCAGAAGATAACCGATACCCATACAGATATAGACTGGAAAGAAGGATTAAAGGTAAGTGAGATTCAACCATTGTCTTTTCAGGAAGAAACAAATAAAGCTGTTCTGCCTGAAGGTATCAAAGCAGTGAAAGGAGATATACTCCATTGGCAGAATGAAAACGGTACGGACTTTTGGAAAGAAGTAACCGGTGTTTATGAGGATACGGTAACCTTACAAGATATAGATATTTTATCGAAAACAGAGAACATGGATTTATCTGGCAGTGCTGACCTGAATTTCAATGATGCCGAGATTATCGATGGCGCCGGGAATATTATTCAGAAAGGGAACATCCAGCCGCAGATCGTTACCACATCCATCCGTCCATCAACAAGATCATTTGATATTCATGGCTTTAAAGTCAGCCTGACAACCTCTGCATCCTCGGTGAATTGCGAGGTATCCCGTACGATGCCAACCGGATCAAAACTCTATGGAAATGTCCGGGCCGCAGGTGTACATGTGGATTACAGCTGGAAGTCAGAAGAGACAGATGTTAAAAATGCATACTTTAAAGTAAACTTTACTTCTTCTGAGGAAATCGGTTTAAAGAACAATGACTACCATCATGTTTATGCAGATTTTGAAGATGTAAAGCCAGAGGAGTTTTTATCCCGTATTACAAGTGTATGGAAAGCTAAGAACGATGTTATTGATGATACTCTGACATTAGCTGAGATACGTCTTCCGGTACCCGGAGCACCAATGGTGAATGTATCTTTGAAACTGGATTTAACGATTGGTATTGATGGCAGAGCGGGCATTACTTTAAAGCAGGTTAACAGTGTCGGATGTGAAGTCAGAAACGGTGCTTTGCGGGTCATTAAAGATACAAGTAATGAACAGAATACAACCTTCAGAGCTAATGCAAAGGCGCTTGTGGGTATGCGTCTTGGTCTGGATTTAACAAAGTTTACGTTAGCTGATGTCGGTGTAGAAGCTGGTGCAAAGGCAAGCATGAAGACAACCGTACATCTTTATGATGAGGAAGGAGGACACAGTACACAGACAACCGATGTACCGGCAGATGCCGTAGACGCGGCCGCAGATGGCAATCAGAATGTATTGGTATGCAGTGATTTACAAGCGTATGGCATTATCAACATTAAGCTGAATTCTTCTTCAACTGCTCTCGGAAAAGTCGGTCTTTCAGGTACATACAGTATTCTGAATGATAAGAATGCATCTTTGATACCGGGAGGAAAAGGACATCTTGAAAACTTCCAGTTTGTGGATAAATGCACACGTAAAAACAGGCAGAAGAAAACAGCTGCTGGTGAGTTCTCTGTCACCAATCAGATTACGCTTGAAAAATACTCAATAGCAGTCCATGCAGGAAGTAACTATCAGATCAGGGTATTGTCTTTGCCATCAGGGTATACAAAGAATCAGCTGCGCTATGCAAGCAGTGATCCTTCGGTAGTTTCTGTAGATGAGAATGGATTTATTACAGCACACAAGAGTGGTGGAGCAGTCATCACGATTGAAACAGAAGATCATGTAAAGAAGATCTCATGTTCTGTGATTGTGCCGCAGGCAGGGTGATATGATCGTCATTGTTTATGAAGAAAGCAGAGTCTTTCAGTATGAAATTCATGATCATGGAAAAATACAGGTTTTAAAGGGTGAGATAGAAGCTGTTTATCATAACGGCTTCTATCATCTCCTGCCTTCTGAAAATCTGATTGTTAATAATGTCGACATAGAACAGGATACACATGTATCCTGTACAGAAAAAGATACAGAACATAAAGCAGATATATTCTTTCTGATGGATGATAAAGCTTACAGCTGGGATTGTTACAGGATGAAGAACATCGTCACAATCGGAAGTCATGCGGATTGTGATATTGTCATGCGGACATTACTTGCCAAGAATCAGCGCTTATGGATTGATGGTACTCACGGTATACTGCATTATGAAGGACCTTATGGTTTTGGATATGATAGTAAAAGGGTCAGAAAAGAATGTCATATTCAGGATGGATCTCTTTTATCTTTTCTGAATATCAGAATCATCATGATCGGTAATGCATTGTATTGTAAACATACAGAGTCCATTCCTGTATGTTTACAACCATATCAGGAAGAAACCATGCATAAAGTATACCCGCCGGATATCAAGCAGAAGGTATACGGTATGATTCCTTTGATTCAGCAGGAAATCACCATTGATATCAAACGTCCGGATATATCTTTATCCACGGAAGACCATATGGTTTCCTCAGCCTTTGGAACAAGCATGCTGATGGCATTAGCTTCTTTATGTGCCGGTTACTTATCGATACGAAGAATACAGATGAATGGTGGTGAGATACTGGATGGTATTTCCATGATTCTTTTTCCTTCTGTCATGCTTGTATCTTTGTTTTTGTTTCAGCCCCTGGCAAGATTCATCAATAAAAGGAGAAAAAGAAAGAAGGCAGAAACAGAAAGGAAAATGTATGAGGTATATCTGACCGGATTACGTGAAAAGATACGTCAGTTTGTCTATGCCTATCGCAAAAGCAGCAGTGAATGGTATCCTTCTGCTGGTATACTTGCCAGTGTCTGGATATCGGAATCTGTCTGTTATGTACAGAGAAAAGATGCACCGGTATTACTGAGATGCGGGGAAAGAAATAATCTTCCGGCTGTACATTTAAAAAGAAACTGGGAAGAGACAGATAATGATATCAACCGGATGATGAAGACATTTCAGAAAGAAATGCTGGATGGATATCCGTCACCATGGCTTATTGATATATTGCAGTATCATAAGATACTTCTGTTAAAGGGAATAAAACAGCAGGATTTATTCATGAATCTTGTGATTCAGACAGTGTGTCGTTATGAACTTCCGGTTATCTTTTGTTTTCGTGATGCAGAAGATGAGAAGCAGTTATGGATGCGTAAGATACCACAGGTATATCGTAATGGCATACGGTTAATCGCACAGAATCAGGATGAACTGCAGTCTTTACTGAAAAGTATGGATGAAGATACCTGTATCTGTTTTATGGATCGCATGATGAATCTGAGTGACAAACCAAATGTCCATATGATCATGATGCAGAATGAAAACTATGAGATACCATGTGATCTCTATCTTGATGCAGAACATGGTATTTACCGGGATACGGTAAACAATGAGACCGGTCAGTTCTGTTATCGGGGTGAAAGCATACCGGTAGAACAGATGTTCCGCGGCACTCAGGAACTATTTGAAGATAAGAATGATCATAGTTTTCTTTCAGTTCATGGTGCTTATACCATCAAAGATCTGCATATAGCTGACAACTGGCATAAGAATCATGCGGATGATCACCTGATTGCATATACAGGTATGGATCATCATAATAAAAGAATCGTATTGGATCTTAATGAAAGAAAAGATGGTCCGCATGGATTGATTGCGGGCATGACAGGCAGTGGCAAATCAGAGTTTCTTTTAAATATGATTCTGTCTCTGGCTGTGAACTATTCTCCTTCGGAAGTACAGTTTGTTTTAATTGATTTTAAGGGAGGAGGTGCATTTTCAGCATTAACAAGTACAGAATATCCGCTTCCTCATATTGCCGGCTGCCTTACCAATCTTGATGAGATGCAGATGAACAGAGCCCTTGTTTCTTTTCATATTGAATGTGAAAGAAGAGAAAAACTGTTTACTGAAATGAGTCAGCTGATGAATGGTTCCATCATGAATATACGGGAATACCGTAAATCATGGAAAGAGGATATGGAATTACCATATCTCAGTGATCTTGTTATTATCGTTGATGAATTTGCCGAGTTAAAGAAACTGCAGCCTGATTTTCTCAATGAACTTGTATCTTTGGCAAGAATCGGAAGAAGTCTGGGACTGCATCTGATTCTCAGCACCCAGAAACCGGGTGGAGTAGTCAATGATCAGATATGGTCCAACTGTTCTTTTAAGATCTGTATGAAAGTGGCAGATCGTCAGGATTCTTATGAGATGCTGCATCATGATAGAGCAGTGAATTTACATGAAGCAGGCAGTTTTATACTGCAGAGTGCTGAAAAGGAAGTAACCGGCATTGGCGGATATGTGAATACATGTCAATATCCCGGAAATATGTATGTAAAAGTAAGAGATCATATGGGAAGAATTCTTTCTTATAAGAAAGAATCTTCCTCTAATGACATGAACCAGCTTTATTCGGTATTAAAGGAAATATCTCTGACAGAATGTAAGAATCAGGCATATCCGTTATGGTTAGATGAGATAGGGTCTGTATCTTTGCAGGAGGTGATACCACATCGGCGCATCATAGGTATCTTTGATGATTATTATCACCGCAGACAATGCTATCTCACATTAAAGAAACATCAGAATGTTCTGGTTGTATGCAGAGACTTTGATGAAAGAAGGAATATGTTAAAGGTCATGCTTGCATCCCTGCTGGATTCATTAAAGAAACAGGAACAGATTATTGTCCTGGATGCTTTATGCAATGCATCCTATACCAGTGATAAAACCCTGTATTATGCTTATGATGATGAACCGGGTATGAATGACTTATGGACACAATTACGGGCACACAAGCGTAATTCCGCTTCTGTCTGGCTGATCATAACAGACCTGTCTTTATTCAGAAAACTCAATCCTGTACATATGGATTATCTCCATGAATGTCTGGAACACAGCATGGATAAGAACATGCAGGTGATACTCTTTTCACCATCCATACATGCTGTATCTTACCGGGATCTTCCGTTTATACAGGAAAGAATCATTTCATCAGATGCCGGTTTACAGGAAATACAGCAGACACTCGATACTACCGAAAAAGTAATGTCAAAGAAAAAAGGATGGGGTCTTATCAAAAGAGATCACGTATTAGCTTTCAGAAGATGTACATATACAGGTGAATCCAATGCATGAAGTCACAATATTTATCAAACTGGCAGATCATACATATGAATGTTCTGTACCCTCTAAAGCAAGTTTTAAGGATGTTATGAAGCTGCTTGTACAGAAAGATCATATCTATGTCTATGATGCATTTATGATGAAAGCTGTTGACCCTGATATGCCATTAGAAAATTTGGGTGTAGAAGACGGCATGAGTTTTCTGGTGATTGCATAATGTGCTGAATTTTGGCAAACTTTACAATACTTGCTATAATACCATGCGTATGAATGGTGTTTTACTGCTGAATAAGCCGTCAGGCATGACATCCTTTCAGGCTGTAAACAGGTGCCGTAATATCCTGCATGAAAAGAAAGCAGGTCATTCCGGTACCCTGGATCCCAATGCCTCTGGTCTTATGATTCTCTTCTTTGGAAAATATACAAAGTTAGTACCATACTGTGTACATGATCATAAGCATTACCAGGCGTCTTTTATCATGGGTAAAAAAACAGATACCCAGGATATATGGGGCAATGTCATTGCGGAAAGAGAACCTCATGATCATACAGATGAAGAAATACATACTGCTGTAAACAATATGCTTGGCGATATCGAACAGATCCCGCCGATGTATTCTGCCTTGAAGAAAGATGGTCATAAGCTTTATGAATATGCCAGAAAAGGCATCACGGTAGAAAGAAAGCCAAGAAAGGTACATGTATCGTATATGCAGGTGAGTCATGATGGAGAGACATGGCATATGGATGCGGTTGTGTCCTCTGGTACCTATATCCGTACATTAATTGAAGACTTCTGTGCAGCTTTAGGGGAATTTGGCTGTATGAGTGCATTAACAAGAACAGGTATTGAAGACCTGAAACTTTCTGATGCTCTATCTTTAGAAGATGTGAATGAGCAGTCTCTTCTGAAGGACCCTAAAGAGATTCTTGACCCTGCATGGCATATTGTCCCTGTAAAGCAGGAGAAAGAAGTACGCAATGGTAAGGCATTAGCTTTAAAGGAAACATATGACAAGGTGATTCTTACCAGCAAGAATGGTGAAATACTTGCGTCATATGAAAAGAAGGATGATGGTTTGTATCATTGTGTCAGGGGGCTTTATTGATTATGCGTATTATCAGACTGGATATACATACAACAAGATATTATGATACGCCCATGTGTGCCTGCATCGGTTATTTTGACGGCATGCATCTTGGTCATAAGGCATTAGTGGATAAGACCATTCAGTTAGCTGAGAAGTATCAGTGTGAATCTGCCCTGATTACATTTGAACCTGATCCATGGGTTGCGATCAAAGGCATGCAGAAGGTTCAGCATATTACAACGATGAAAGAAAGAATCAACCGTGCGGTATCACTAGGTATTCAGAATATCATCATTCTGGAATTTACAACCGAGATGTCCCATTTATCACCGGATGACTTTATCAGTCATATACTGAATCATCTGAATCTGAAGGCACTGGTATGTGGTTTTGATTTTCATTATGGGTATATGGGTGCTGGTGATGCCATGACCTTACAGGAACACAGCGGCATCGATGTGCACGTCGTGGATGCGGTTAATGATGCACAAGGCAAGATATCTTCTACCCGTATTACTAAGGCAATTGAAAACGGAGATATGATATCTGCCTATCATATGCTCGGATATTTCTTCAGTATTGAAGGAAAAGTGATCCATGGACGTCACCAGGGTACAGGTATAGGTTTTCCTACCGCCAACCTGGAATATTCAGATGAATATATTCAGCCTAAAGGCGGCGTATATGCCGGCTTTGCCTGGATCGATACAAAGCGTTACCGCTGTATGATCAACTATGGTCATAATCCTACATTTAACTATCGCAGGAAAATGTCACTGGAAGCGAATATTTTCAATTATTCCGGTGATCTCTATGGCAAGACAATCAGACTTGAATTTGTAAAGTACTTAAGAGAGGAAGTACAGTTTAAAAACCGCAATAATCTGATCATGCAGTTAGAACAGGATTGTCAGAAATGCAATCAGATTCTGCCCGAATATGAAAGATGAATTTTTAAAGCAGATGCAGGATCTGCTGAAAGATGAATATCCTGCTTATTTACAATCTCTTTCCAGTCCCCCTGAAAGAGGTTTTCGGATAAATACATTGAAGAATAAATCAGAAGATGATTTCTTTAAAAGAGTATCATTGTCTCATGCAAAATCACCATTTGCTTCAAACGGCTATTATCTTAAAGAAGATCTTAATCCTTCTTCGATGCCTGAATACATGGCAGGTGCCTTTTACATGCAGGAGCCATCGGCTTCTTCAGCAGTGACGATTCTGGATCCAAGATGCGGTATGGCTGTATTGGATCTGTGTGCTGCCCCTGGTTCAAAGACAACCCAGATACTTGAAAAGATGCATCATGAAGGAATCGTCATTGCCAATGAAATCAATCATAAGCGTGCCGAAGTATTACTGGAAAATGTCATGCGTAATGGTGGTGCAAATTGTGTTGTCCTGAATGATGATACGCATACTTTAAGCAAGGCCTTTCCGGAATGTTTTGATCAGGTTTTATGTGATGCGCCATGTTCCGGGGAAGGCATGATGCGTAAGGATTCTGAAGCCGGGAAACAATGGTCACTCGATCTTGTGAATCAATGTGCCTCAAGACAATCGGATATTCTGGAACAGGCATATGTCTGTTTAAAGAAGGGTGGAACACTTGTATATTCTACCTGTACGTTAAATACAACCGAGAATGAACAGCAGATCCTGCAGTTTTTACAAAGGCATGAAGACATGCATATGGTTCCTGCCGGGGTTTCATTTGGTCATGATGGAGTCATCAAGGATCATGATATCAACCTTGCAAAACGCATCTATCCGATGGATGGAGGCGAAGGGCATTTTGTGGCTAAGATGCATAAGGATGGTCATGATGATACCGATCATTTTAAGTATCTGAAAACCACTGTTATTCCTTCTGATATTCAGAAGATGTTAAAAGAAGATCTGGATGGGGAATACCCGTATCTTTATCTCTATAAAGACAGATTGTATGGAGGCACACATCCTTTTATCAAAGCAGATGAATGCCATATCATGCGCAATCAGGTTCTCCTGGGTGAAGTGAGAAAAAACCGGTTTATTTACCATCATCATGCTTTCATGTCTGCTTATGCACAATTTAAGAATCACTATGATATGAATGATGATGAAGTGATCCGGTATATGCATGGTGAACAGATTTCAGCAGATCTTCAGAAAGGATGGTATGCAATGTGCTATCATGGTTACGCTAACGGTGGTGGCAAATCTGATGGCCATGCCTTAAAGAACCATTACCCGAAGGTATATCGTACACGTTAAGTCTATGAAACTGGAATTATTTAATTTTATTGATGATACTATTGCTTACTATGACCGTAAGCAGGCTTCTTATGAGTATGTAGAAGGCAGATTAAAAGAACTGTATGCAGGTCTTTTCAACCTGGAAGACAATCAGGTTGTCTCCATACATTCGCGAATAAAAAACAAGGATTCTCTGCGTGAGAAGCTGATCCGCAATCACTTCTATCTGGATTATCATTCACCTAAAGAAGCTATAGATCATCTGACGGATTTAATCGGTATTACATTAGAATGCCGCTTTATCCGCAATGAAGCAGAGATCTACCAGAAACTGTTTTCTTACTTTAAGAAAACGGATAAAGAATTTGCACAGTGTAATAAAGATGAAGATGTATATCTGAATCTGAATATGCGGCAGCCGCAGATTCAGCGCAATGGCTTTACGATCTACAGATTAGACGGATATTGTCTGTTCAATGGTGAAAGAGTCAATTATGAACTTCAGATTAAATCCCTGGTTCATAATTTCTGGAGTGATATTGAACATGAGGTTGTTTATAAGAACCCGGACTTTGTCATGTATGATCAGTTTAACAAAGAGATGTTAGGTGCTATCAGAGACAACCTCGATGTCGTAGACCGTCAGCTGGAAATCATGTATAACGAAATTTCACATGAGTCCAGATCCGCCCAGATAGGCATGGATGAGAAGGGATTCAAGGTATTTGTCGCAAGATCTATCAATGAGATCGTCAACCGTAATATGAAGGAGTCTGTAGGGTTTGCGACAGATTTCAAGAAGGCTTCTGCCATTATTGCCCAGTATATCTACATCCGTGATTTCGTAAATGGAGATAATAACCAGGAAAAGATGGTTGAATACTTCTCTGTTCTGAATTACCTGAATTCCAGCAAGATTGATTTCAGTGAGAAGATAGAACTGGAACATCCATATGAATCTGATGATCCATTCTGTCATATCCTCGGGGATTATTGGCAGAAACAGCTGAATACCAATTTCCAGTGGCATATCTTTTTTGCGATGATATTTGTAATCAATCCCGGTAATAATCTGGAAGATTTCTCTGACTTTGTCAGTATCATCCGTACATTGTTAATTCAGCCGGGATGGTTTGCGGATACATTCAGTTCATTTACAACAGAAGAAGGGGATGAAGTAAGAGATCTGCTTACTGAAACCCTTGCGCAGGCTTTAGTGGATACGGATAAGATCGAGATTGTTCATGAAGATATGCTTTATGAATGCATGTTACAGTTCAGGAAGTTTACCAATGATCTGGACAAACAGTATGATAATCAGAAAGATCTGATGAAAGATAAAGAAAAAATACGTGCAAAGCTGTATCATAATATCAGGAGTATCTTTGCCTGATCATGCAAATCAGATATAATAGAAGTCAGTTGAGGTGATTGAATATGGCACAGGATTATGTTGTATTGAATGAAAATGATGAAAATGATCTAGGCCTTGTGGCTATGAATAAATCTGTATTTAAATCAATTGCTGAAATCAGCATTGATGATATTGAAAATGCAGTCAGAATTCAGGAAACACGTTTTTCCAAGCCTCTGGCCGTAAAGATTGAAGATAACAAGCTGCATATTACAGCTGATATCCGTATTAAGTATGGCGCTAATGTTGCGGCAACATGTGAGCTTGTACAGAATAAGATCTATGAGAATATTCTGTTTATGACAGGCTTCAAGCCGGCAGATGTTACGGTAAATGTCACAGGTTTTGAAATCTGATATTGACAATTATTATTTACAGGTATTTAATTATTTAGTAATTTGAAAAACGGAAAGAAGAAGCACACACTTCTCACCTGATATCCTTCTGGATTTGGGTAACATGCCGAAAGAAATTCTATTGTATTTCAGGCAGGTGCGGCTTCCGGATCTGCTTTTTCTATTATGAGGAGGTTTGCTTGGGTAGAGTTAAATATAACAAAAACAGACGCAAGGATCCACACGATATGGTGAATGAAGCGATCCATGCGAAAGAAGTTCTCGTCATTGATCAGAATGGTGATCAGCTTGGTGTAATGGGCAGAAGAGAAGCAATTCAGAAGGCTTATGATGAAGGCCTTGATCTTCTGTGTGTAGCTCCAAAGGCTGAACCGCCGGTATGCAAGATTCTGGATTATGGCAGATATCGTTTTGAACAGCAGAAGAAAGAACGCGATGCCAAGAAGAACCAGCATGTATCTGAAATCAAGTCATTACGTGTATCACCAGTGATTGATGATCACGATTTTGACACTAAGGTTAAAAGAGCCAGAGAATGGCTTGAAGATAACCAGAAGGTTAAGATTGATATGCGGTTCAGAGGCAGAATGATTACCCGTCAGGAAGTTGGTAAAGAGGTAATCAGAAAGTTTACCGAGCAGATCGCAGATGTTGGTGAGCCAACCAAGCCGCCGGTTCTGGAAGGCAATACAATGTCAGTTACATTTGCCCCGAAGAAGGGTAAATAAAGAAAAGGAGATTGTTATGAAAGCAAAAGCAAAGAAGCCAAAGAAGATCAGAATGAAGACAAAGAAGACCTTCGCCAAGCGTTCCAAGATTACAGGAACAGGCAAGCTGAAGGTTCAGCACAACTACGTATCACATTTTGCA
>CAZHUX010000038.1:0-7835 GCA_964535445.1 uncultured Galactobacillus sp.
ACTCACTTCCGGGTGCGTCATCTACCGCAATAGAATCCTGTCCATGACGTTCCATGATACTGGTGAAATCGTACTTCATGAATTTATTTCTCTCTTTCTAAAACAAAATCATATTACAACATATTTAAACATTATCAGAATGATTTCTTAATTGTTTTCTGACTCTGTTTAAGTGTCTTTCAAAGTCTCCATCCATTAGAAGATCTGCGATGATTAACTGTACATATAAAGATACCGTACAGGATCTCCAGCTTTCTTTTTTCTGATATACATCACTTAACTTTTCCGGAAGAATCATATATCCGCAGCGGATAGAAGGAGATATGGTTTTGGTAAATGTATTCATATATATGACATGATGATTATCAAGAGAATACAGGGTTTCGGCAGGTTTGTTTGATATGGAGAATTCTGATGCATAATCATCCTCTGCAATCCATGCATCACGGTCATTTGCCCAATGAATGTATTCTCTTCTTTTAGCCGCATTCGTTGTTGTACCGGTAGGCCAGGAATGATATGGGGTTACATGGAGAACAGAGGCAGGTGTACGCTGTAATTCTGATGTCAGAATGCCATGTTTACCAAGCTTCAGATGATCTGTTCTGACCCCGGCAGAACGGTATATCTCATCAATTTTCTTAAAGGATGGATCTTCTACACCATAGATAACCGATCTTCCTAATAAAGATGTCAGAAGACTGTATAAGTATTCACTGCCGGCCCCGATAATAATCTGATCAGGGGATACATGCATATCCCTGTTTCTGCCAAGATATGCCGCGATTGCTTTTCTGAGGGTCAGATCTCCTCTTCCTTCTGATTCAGATAAGATGCCGTCTCCATAATCACTTAATACTTTACGGCATGCCTTCGCAAAAACACTGGCAGGAAAGGTACCGGCTGTATCTGCCTGTTTCATAAATACATCAGAATCTGATACATGAGATTCAAAGAAGTCTCCTTCTCTGTATGTGACATAGGTACCGCTGCGCTGTTTTGTCTCGACATAGCCTTCTTCTTCCAATAAGGCTAATGCATGGGCAGCGGTTATCTCACTGACATCATTCTGATACGCAAGACTTCTCTTGGAAGGAAGTTTATGCCCATAAACATAGTTTCCTGCCGTGATGTTATCCCGTATTTCTTCATAAAGCTGTATATAAGCTGGTTTCTTTTTCATTATCTGAATATTACACCCGGCAAAAAGAAAAGACGATATCTTTTACAAGATACCGTCTTCACTTTACTTATCCAGAATGCCTACGCCTTTCAATACATCCTTAACTTCCTTAACCGGGATGATATTCAGCTTTTCCTTCACTTCATCAGCGACATCCTTCAGATCATCCACATTATCCTGTGGAATGAATACTGTCTTGACACCAGCTCTTTCAGCGGCCATTAACTTTTCAGGCAGACCACCGATAGGCATGACATGACCTCTGAGGGATACTTCACCAGTCATTGCAAATTCAGGAGATACTGCTTTGCCTGTAACCAGGGAAGCGATTGCGGTTGTTAAGGTAATACCGGCAGAAGGACCATCCTTCTTGACTGCACCTTCCGGCACATGTACATGCAGGTCATTCTTTTCAAACATCTCTGCCTTATCCGGGAACATGGATTTAACTAATGAAACAGCTATCTGTACAGATTCCTTCATGACATCACCTAACTGACCGGTAATGATCGTCTGACCTTTACCCTTTGTCATCAATGATTCAATAAACAGAATCTCACCACCAGCCTGTGTCCAGGCAAGACCTGTCACAATACCAGGCTGTTTTTCTTCTGTAACATGTTCATGATGCATCGGCTTCATATCCAGATACTTCTCCAGTTTATCCGGCGTAATATCCTGCACATCTTTCTTACCTCTGGCAAGGTCTACTGCCGCAGCTCTGAAGACTGTATCAATTCTCTTCTTCAGACCTCTGACACCAGCTTCCATCGTATAGTCAGAAATAATATGACGGAGCGCATCATCTTCAATGACAACCTGTCCCTTCTTGATTCCCATGGTCTTCATAGCCCTTGGAATCAGATGACGTTTGGCAATTTCAAACTTCTCGGTGGCAGTATATCCTGAGAACTCAATAACCTCCATACGATCCAGTAATGGTGCAGGAATAGAATCGAGGGTATTCGCTGTGCAGATAAACAATACATTGGAAAGATCATAAGGTACATTCAGATAATGATCTGTAAATGTATTGTTCTGTTCAGGATCCAGTACTTCCAGTAATGCGGAAGCCGGATCACCCTGATAAGACTGTCCGAGCTTATCTACTTCATCCAGTACCATAACCGGGTTAGAAGATCCTGCCTTCTGAATGCCATCCATGATTCTGCCCGGCATAGCACCGATATAGGTTCTTCTGTGACCTCTGATATCTGCCTCATCACGGGCACCGCCTAAAGCAACTCTTACATACTTTCTGTGCAATGCCTTGGCAATGGACTTGCCGATAGATGTCTTGCCGGTACCTGGCGCACCGACAAACAGAAGAATAGAACCGCTCTGCTTGTGGTTTAAATCCATGACGGCAATCTGTTCAAGAACTCTTTCCTTGACTTTCTTCAGACCATAATGATCTTCATCCAGTACTTTCTTGGCTTCATCAATGTCAATCTTACGCATCTTTTCTTTCTTCCATGGTAAGGAAGTCATGAAATCAAGATAGTTGTAAAGATTGCCATACTCTGGTGAATTCTGACCTTCGGTCTTCAGTCTCTGCAGAACCTTGTCAGCCTCTTTACGGGCTGTTTCATTCATACCGGATTCCTGTACTCTCTTCTCCATACGGCGGATATCAGAGACATTCTCCGGATGCATTTCATCCAATTCCTTCTGCAGATACTCCATCTGTTTCTTGATAGCCTGTTCACGATATGCCTTCTGGTTCTCTGCCTCCTGCGCAGAATTAGCCTCATTAGTGATATCGGTTACGGCAGTATATTCATAGATCGTCTGTTCGATCATCTCAGCTCTTTTAACAGCAGAGTCTTCTTTCAGAATGTTATATTTATCCTCTGGTGTCATGTTGAGCCATTGTGATGTCGCAACCAGAACATCATTTAATGAACGGAAGCCGTTGATCCAGCCCCTTGCCATAGGTGCCCAGTTATAGGACTGGGTTGTACGGATCAGAGCTGCCTTTACCGCATCCAGCTTACGCTTCTCATCTTCAGGTGAAAGAGTATCTGTATCATTGCGGCGGATAATCGTATCCGCAGACAATGTTCCATCATCATTGATAATCAATTCCTCTACTGAAACTCTGTTATCAGTATGAACAACAATATATCCCTGAGAATTAATCTCGGTAATATTGCCGGTTACACCAATCGGATAGAAACTGTCTTCGGTATACTCGTCTTTATTTAATTCCTGCTTTGAGACAAGAATAACAAGACGATCCCCTACACTTGGTTCCCTCTTTGTGACATTACGATAGCTTTCTGTCTGCAGATACAGAACACTATCCGGTAATACGACACTGTTATATACAGGTACGATAATAGCCATATCTTGTTACCTCCTTTGTATCTTTGTACTGATACTGTAACTAATTTAGCACTCATGTCAAGATAGTGCTAATATAATGCTCAGAAAATTTGCATTTTTTGATATTTATTTCATTATTTCTTCCCCATTTATATTTAAATTGTGTGAAATACAGTTTTTTCAATTTGTTTCCTTGTTTTTCTGAACCAAACAACTAGAATATAGGTACCTGATCATTCTCTTTTGTTCTAGAGAGGAGATTAACATGCCGAAGATCATTCCGGATGTACGAAACCGGATACTTGCTTCAGCGCGGAGACAATTGATTGAATCAGGTTTCAACGGTTTATCGCTCCGTGGTGTAGCAGTAGACTGCAATATCGCAGTCGGCACGACCTACAATTATTTTTCCAGCAAAGCAGATCTCGCCAACGCCGTAATGGAGATGGATTGGGAAGATGCGGTTAAAAAGGCACCAACCAGAAAAGGTGAAGCAGCAAGTGCTCCCGAGGGGGTTTGTGCAATCTACCGTGCTATCCGTGAATTCATTGCCCGTTACAGTACTGTCATCGATCAGGAAAGCGCCAGTGCATCATCACGCAGGAAAGTCGAATCGCATCACCAGAAACTCACATCCCAGATTAAGGAAGTTCTGAAAGATACTCTCCAGAGTTTCGGTTATGAAGAAACAGACTCCTGTCTGATGCTGGAAGCCGAACTGATACTTGCGGCATCTTTAAGCAAAGATACGCAGGAGGCTGATTTTGCGGATCTTACCCGCAGAGTTATCGAAAGTTCCAAAGTGAGGGTTAATGTATGATTTCAACAGTTTCATGTCAGAGTCATAACAGAGCACAAACGCAAATTCATATTACATGAGCGTGATCAGGTTCAGCCGTTTAAATTACAGTGAAAAAGCAGGGTCTTATGATCCTGCTTTTCATTTCTGATCCATCATCTGTAAGGAATAGTCCACGGTTTCTTCCCATTGTTTTTCAGGGGTTATCTTTGCCTTGCCATCCCCATCCTGCAAGCCATAGGATCCAAACTGGGAATGGTTGCCGCCAACAAGTACCTCTTCAACGGCATTCTTTGGAAGATGATCATGATTCTTTTTATAGGAATCTCTGTTCAATACATGATCTTCACTGCCATACAATGAACATACATGCATATGGCTGATATCTTCTGTGGAATAAGAGCCAAGTAATATAACACCATCTATATCAACGGTATGCTTTGACGCATAGGAGGCAGCCATGACACCGCCAAGAGAATGTCCGCCTATATACCAATGGTCTGCCTTCCATTCCTTTAAGACATCATCTGCCTTATTCTGATCAAACACGGCAAGGTTAAAAGGCATCTTCACCAATACACACATAATGCCTTTCTCTGCATATGCATGCATCAAAGGGGCATATGCCTGATATTCCACCTTCCCGCCGGGATAAAAGATCAAAGCATCTTTATATCCATCTTCCGGCACAAACAATGTATAGTCATTCTTTTCAGATACCACGACATTGACATCATTATCTGATTTCAATGCTTTCCCGGCAGTATCATCCATATGATAATAATCATTCACATAGATGCCAAAGCCGGTGGTAAGACAGATAATAACCGCAAGAATGATACCAGTAATAATAAAAGCTTTCTTATGCTTTCTGATCATTCGGGAACTCCAGATCAATATCCTGTCTTGCATTCTCTAATACAAGCATTGTCTGTAAAGTATGAGTCATCCAGTTCATAGCCAGTGTATCATTCTCAGTGTCAATGACTTCCTGAATCTTTTCAAATTCCTGTTTAAACGGATCTGGTTCAGGATGTACATCAATCACTGTATCAGTATTCTCATGGTTATTATGTACAGTCACATTATGAATCACTCCTGGTCTGTTTGGGACAAGAATATAGCCTTCATCTCCCTGAATTACGGAACCGCATGGAGATGCGGAATCCTTGGCGGCTGTACATACAGCCTTGAAGTTACCATAGTCCATGACTAATACACCGGAAGTATCGATGCCATTGAATCCCTTGTTTGCACAATACCAGGCAAACTTCGGAGCACCGAAGATTCCAGTCACAAAGTGTACGTTGTATACATTGAGATCATACAGGGTACCGCCAGCCTGTTCCGGATTGAAGGCAGGTGCCACTTCTCCCTTCTTATAGGCATCATAACGGCTGGAGTACTGGGAGAAGTTAGAGAGAATCATCTTAGGTTCTCCGATTTCATCCAGATGTTCTGTAATAGCCTCATAGTTATCTGAGTATCTTGATAAGATAGCCTCAAAGATCATCACATGATTCTCATCTGCCAGTCTTACTAACTCTTCTGCTTCTTTATATGTTGCGGTAAAAGGCTTTTCCACAATGACATGCTTCCCTGCTTCAATTGCTTTCTTTGTATAGGCAAAATGCAGAGCATTCGGCAATCCGATATAAACCGTATCAAAGGAATCATCTTTCAAGAAAGCATCATAGTCTGTATACAGTTTCTCTATACCATATTCTTCACATACCGGTTTGCCATGTGCTTCATTACGGCACCACATCGCTTCTACCGGAATATACTTTTCTTTTAAGGAATCCATAGCCATATGGATAATCTTGCCATTACCTGTAATACCTAACTTCATTTCTTTTCTCCTTCAATCAGATGATAGTGTACAAAGGCATTCCAGATGCCATTGTCATCGACACTGTCTGTAATATAATCTGCGGCAGCTTTTACCTCTGCCGTACCATTTCCCATCGCTATACCGGCATGACATGCCTCAAACATCGGAATATCATTACCGCTGTCTCCGAATCCATAGGCACTGAAAGACTCCGCATTGTAATGATCCAGTAATCTTTCTATACCTGTCTTCTTATTCTGGGTAGAATCGGTTATCTCACCTGTACAGAAATGATCTTTGTTGTTTTCATAAGATTTGGTAATGATAAACGGTTCTTCCAGCCTTTCCGCAATCTTCGGGAAGGTTGGTTCCCAGCTCTTTCCGAATGTACATACCTTATAGATCTTGTCACTGCTTTCATCACCGAATTCTTCCGGATAGGTACAGTTCTTCATGGCATTGGCAATTCTCTTATCGATATTTGTCTCACCTGCAGAGAAATACCATAGTAATGCCTCATATCCCTTTTCATCACAATAGGCCCCCGCAGAACCCTCCAGGGAATATCCCTGGTTAAAGCTTCTGACTAATTTCTTTAATCTTGTTACTGCGGCAGGATCTATCGGATGATCATAGATTCTCTTTCCATCCGCATAGATCATGGCACCGGCTGCCATGATAAAACCATCTACCGCATCATTCAGATAACTGGATACTTCACCTAAAGATCTTCCTGTGCATAAAAAGACACGGTTGCCTCTTTCTCTTGTAAGTCTGATCGCCTCTCTTGCACTTTGCGGTACAGCCCCAAGAGATGGTGAAAACAGGGTTCCATCTATATCCAGAAATATATATTTTGTATCTTTCATAAGCTTTCCTTTTTACATCCGGTTTATCGTAATAATGATTTTGCATTGACTGTCATTGGTATGAAGCACACCTGTATGATGATCAGCTAACAAAAAGCTGTGATTTACATCGATAGTAAAATCGTTGTCATCACTGTGCAGGTCAACCGATCCCTCTATGACATGAATCATCCTTGTACCATTCTCACCGATTCCTTCATATGTACAGTTACGGTCCATGGAAAGAAGTCTGATACTTAATGCTTCATTCTTAACAACATCAAATACGTTAACTTTTCCTTCTTCATATGGCACCAGATCCCTGCATGCATAAACACCTCTCGGCTTCAGAATCGGATTGATATCCTCAGGCTTGATGACTTCAAACCTTGTATAGACGCCATCTTCTATCGCCTTGCATCCAACCGGTATATTGGTTGGCGCAATTGTCAGATCCCCTGCCTGTGCTTCCCAGGTGGTGCGTACGCCCTTATGGTCTTTATCAAAAGCCATGATCTTTCCACTATGTATGAATACAACATGGGGATAGCGGAATGTCTGGGGATTTAATTCTGTATTTTCTGCTAAAGAATATACATAAATATTATCGGTAACCGGTTCTGAAATAACCGAACCTTTGATTGGGGCATTCATACCTACAAAATCAATTACCGTACCTGTCTCATATCTGCTCATGTTTTTCCTCTTATGCGTCACAGAAATTTTATCATTAATATGATAAATAAAAACAGGCATTACACCTGTTTAGTCTGTAATCAGAAGAAGACTCATCCGGAACTGATCATCCATTGCCTTTACATAATGTCTGCCATTCTTCTTGAA
>CAZHUX010000038.1:7935-18268 GCA_964535445.1 uncultured Galactobacillus sp.
CTGGAAGTAGAACTTCCAGCTTTTCTTCATATGCAGACCTTTGCCTTTATTTGCCTCTTCAAGATAACCATCATAACCCCATCCCCATTTCCATGAACAGAAAAGAACATAGATTAAAGATCCGATTGGAAGAATCAGATTAGAAACAAGGAAATCTTCTGAATCCAGAAAATCCTTGCCAGGCAAAGGATGTACATTCTGCCATATGTTATAGCCGAATACACACGGAAGACTTAATACAATAATCACAATACAGTTAATCACAGAAGCCTTCTTACGTGACCATCCGAAGGCATCATGACACATGGCATTGATATTCTCAAATACGGCAATAACCGTAGAGAAAGACGCAAAACTCATAAACACAAAGAAGAGACTTCCCCATAGTCTTCCCATTGTCATACGGGCAAATACCTCTGGTAATGTCACAAAGATCAGGGAAGGACCGGCATCCGGAGAGATACCATAGGCAAAGCAGGCAGGAAAGATAATCAATCCTGACATCAATGCGACAAATGTATCTAATCCTGAGATTCTCACTGCTTCAGATGCTAATGTATTCTCATCACTCATATAGGAGCCGAATATTTCCATAGCACCTATACCTAAAGATAACGTAAAGAAAGACTGACACATGGCAGCACTGATCACATTCCACCATCCTGCTTCAGATGCTCTTTTAACCGATGGCAGTAAGTAGAAGGCAAGTCCGGCTGAAGAACCCTTTAAAGTTAGACTGTGCACTGCTAATACGACTATCAGTATTAACAAGGCACTCATCATAAACTTGGATACTCTTTCCAGCCCTTTCTGCAAGCCAAAGGAACATACAATAAATCCGGCGATGACAGTTACGATCATCCAGAAAGCCATCTCACCAGGGTTTGCGAGCATGGACGCAAAGATTTCCTTTGTTGTCTGTATCTGTATATCTGCATGAAAACTGCCGGTAATAAACTTATAGAAATAATCCAGCATCCATCCGCTGACCGTGGTGTAATACATCATTAACATGACATTGCCAATTAATGCCAGTATTCCATGATAATGCCACTTCTGCCCGGGCTTTTCGATCTGCTGGTATGCCAGCATCATGGACCTGCGGCTCTTTCTTCCTACCGCCAGTTCCATGGTAAGTACCGGTACTCCCATCACAATCAGAAACAGAAGATAAAACAATACAAATATGGCTCCGCCATTCTGGCCTGTCACAAATGGAAAGCGCCATACATTTCCTATTCCGATAGCACATCCTGCCGATACCAGAAGGAACCCGAGTCTTGACTTAAATGTATCTCTTTTCTCCATAAATATCCCCTTGCAATACTGTATATGGTAATACACGCAAATGTATATTTCTAAATATTATTATTGTAATCATTGTCATTACATCTATGTATCTGTACAGTGACATATGTAAGTTGTAATATTTGTCATTACAATATTGAAGAAAAAACATGGCAAAGATACAGGGATTAAAAGAAGTAAGTGATTTTTTAGGAAAAGCAGGAACATTCTGGCTGGAAAGCACAAGGATGTATACCAGCAGATGTTAAAGAATCCTAAGGTTGAAGTATGCGGCTTCCATAGTGCAGACATTGTCAGAATCTGTGGTAAGACTGTTTTCGTGGAGGATGATGCATTATTTGACAGATACAGGAAGGTTCTGCCTTTACTTGGTCAGATCTACAATGATCAGACAGGCTATAAACCGGCTGTCTTCTATATAGAAAATCCAAAAGCTGAATACAGCAACATAATTGACTATACCCGGAAGTACAAAATAGAGCTGTAATGAAAACAGCAAAGGATTATCTGGAAACATTGCGGAATGACATGCATTCCGTAGTGATGGCAGCTGCAGATAAAGAGAAACATCCTGTTACACGTGTTATTGATATCATGCTCGTGGATGATACCACTCTGTATTTCCTTACGGCACATGGGAAAGTACAGAACATCGGTAAGAAAAAGCTGGATGAGATATTTGAAAAGAATCCTTATATGGCTTCCATCTATCCTGATCCTGTAAGCAGAGAAGCTCTGGAAGTATTCCGTATGATGGAAGGCGAAGGAGAATTCTTTGACCTTTCCACAAAGCCGGTTACCCGAGCTTCATTCTCAATCGGAGATAACTGTCATAAAGATACAGCTGTCCATTATGCTTATCAGATTTCTGATAAATGCACCGGCTGTGGAAAATGTGTATCTGTATGTCCACAGAAATGCATTATTACCGATAAGATATCCTATGTCATTGCACAGAAACATTGTCTTCATTGTGGAAATTGTTTCCATGACTGTCCTGTCAATGCAGTATTGCATAATGAAAGCCGGGCAGATATATAACTGTCCGGCCTCTTTTTAATCATCTAACTTTTTAAAGGAACTCTTTGGTAATGTGCATACCGGACATACCCAGTCATCCGGTAAATCTTCAAATGGTGTACCAGGTGCGATGTTCTGCTGTGGGTCTCCTAATTGCGGATCATAGACATATCCGCACGGGCACTGCCACTTGGCATACTTGTCTTCTTCTCCTGCCGGGATTTCATAAGGCTGCTTGTAATCAATATCCAGAGGTTTTTCTTCAACTGGTTCTTCTTTCTTAACAACCGGTCCGCAGGCTTCCAATAAGTCATGAACAAGTTCAGGAACCTGATCCCATTCTTTCTGATCCGGATTCCAGTAAGACTTGATATCCTTTCCTACTACTTCTACACCAGCTTCGGTTAACTTCTCACGCAAGATCTTGTTGCCTTCACCAGACCATCCATAGCATCCGAATACAACAGCTTTCTTGCCTTTATACTTCAATGACTTCAGGTAATACAGGAATTCTTCCACACTTGCAAGAATACCATTCAGGATAGTCGGGGAACCTACGGCAATTCCCTTGGACTTGAACACTTCACCAATGATGTCATCTTTCTTGGTATGATCTACATTGAATACCTTTACAACTGTATCCGGTGACTGGGCATGGATCTCCTCCGCAATTGCATGAGCGATCTTCTCTGTGCCATGCCATTCTGTACCATAGACAACCGTAATCTGATTCTCTGCATACTGATCTGCCCACTCTGCATAGGCATCCACGATACGCATAGGATTATCTCTCCAGATAGCACCATGTGAAGGCGCAATCATTTCAATCGGCAGATTCAGTGCTTCTATTTCTTTTACTTTCTTGGTGACCATAGGCGCAAATGGTGCAACGATATTGGCATAGTAGCGCATCGCCTCTTCCCAAAGGAGATCCTGATTTGCCTTATCCGCAAACATTTCACCTACGGCATAATGCTGACCAAAGGCATCCATAGAGAACAGGATGTTATCACCTGTCATATAGGTAGCCATGGAATCCGGCCAGTGCAGGAATGTCATTTCAATAAAGACAAGCTTCTTGCCATTACCGATATCCAGTTCATCTCCTGTATGTACAACATGGAAATTCCATCCCTGCTTGCCATACTGTCCTTCCAATGACTTGACCGCATTGGCAGTACAGTAAATCGGTGTATCCGGAATTTCCTTCATTAATGCAGGTAAAGAACCGGAATGATCATTTTCACCATGATTACAGATAATGTAATCAATCTTATGAAGATCAATCTCACTCTTCAGATTATCAATAAACTCAAACTGATGCGGTGCCCATACGGTATCTACCAGAACTGTTTTTCCCTCTTCAATCAGATATGCATTCTGTGATGAACCATTATGGATTGTGAAATCATCCCCATGGAACTTCTCTAATTCCCAGTCAAGATAGCCAATCCACCAGACATTATTCTTTACAAGTTTTTTCATATTTACTCCTCTATATTTTCATGTCCAGTAACATCATAAATAAAAAACAGCCGTATGTCTTCACTAATGCCATAAATTTTCATGTATACTTATTCGGTTAAAGGAATATGTTTATGACAAAAAAAGAAACAATACGTACCGTTTTACTGCTCTGTTTGATTTCTGCATGTATCTATGGACTGCAGATAATCTTATTTCATGATGTAAGAAATACAGAATTCTACATATTACAGGATCTTGCCTTCATACCGATATCCATAGCTATAACAACTATAGTTGTTGGAAATATCATAGATAACAGAGCTAAAAAGGAAGCATATGAGAAAGCAGCCATGTTAAGGGCTGTATTCTTTACGGATATCGGACGTACACTTATGAAGCGTCTGTATGATGTCTCTGACGCAAAGACACTGTCTTGTCTCAATGTGGCTATCAGTGTGAAAGAAAAACAGGAAAAGATCCGCACCTGTAATATTCATGTTCATACAGATAAAGATACCTATGAATTCATACGTACGTTCTTAACAGAGAAACAGCAGGATTTAATGACCCTCTCAGGTAACAATGATCTGATGGATCAGGATGACTTCACACAGTTATTAGGAGGTCTGTTTCATTTACTGGATGAATTCTCACTAAGAGGCAGCTATGATCAGTTGAAGGAAGATGATATCAGTCATATGAATGAAGACTTCGCCAAGGTTCTGATACTTCTGGGAGTCAATATGGCCGCAAATATGGACTTCCAGCAGAAGCACTTCCCGAACTTTTATCAGAAAGCTGTAAACAACAGAAAATAATCAGAAATGTCATTCCAATCAGAATGGCATTTTATTTTATGTGTTGACATATACCCCCATGGGGTATATAACCATGTGTGTAATAGATATACCCCATGGGGGTATACAGGAGGCACATATGAATCAGGATAACATTCTGGAAGTCAGAGATCTGAAAAAGACATTCCATGAGAAAAACGGTAATGAAGTAAAAGCTGTCAAAGGGATCAGCTTTCATATCAAAAGAGGAGAAATCTACGGATTCCTGGGTCCTAACGGTGCTGGCAAGAGTACAACCATCACAATGTTAACAACCGGGTTAAAGCCAGACAGCGGAACCATTATGCTGGATGGCATTAACGTCACAGAACACCCGGAACAGGCCCGGGCAAAGATCGGAGTCGTAGCGCAGCATAACAATCTGGACAGAAGTCTTACTGCAAGAGAGAACTTACTGTTTCATGCAAGATACTTCGGCATGGATAAGAAAGAGGCAGAAGAAAAAGCTGATCACTATCTGGAAGCTTTTGGCCTTGCGGATCGTCAGAATGACTATGTCAGTTCCTACTCCGGCGGCATGGCCCAGAGATTAAAGATTGCCAGAGCCATGATGCATACACCGGAGATTCTCTTTCTGGATGAACCTACTACCGGATTAGATCCGAACTATCGTGAGATCTTATGGAAACAGATGCTGGATTTAAACAAGCAGGGCACAACCATCTTCTTAACTACCCATTACATGGAAGAACCGGAAAGATTCTGTAAAGATATAGCCATCATTTCTCATGGTGAATTAAAAGCCACTGGTACAAGTGAAGAATTAAAGGCAATGATTCCTTCTAAGAATATTGTTTCTTTGAAATTAAATGATGTGAATGAAGACCTTGTGAAAGATGCACTCACGTTAGGAAATGTCGAACAGGCAAAGATCAATAACGGTATTCTTCAGTTATACATGAAGAACAAACCGGATTTTGATCAGATCATACGCTGGACAGAGAAACAGGGAAGAACCCTGCAGAACATCAGTCTCAGTACAAGTACGCTGGATGATGTATTCATGTATTTAACTGGCAGTGCCATGAATGGCGCAATGTAAGGAGGTAAATGAAGATGAATACAAAAGAAAGACAGAAACAGATTAATAAAGAAGCGTTCTGGGCAATGGTACAGAGAGATCTGACTGCCCAATGGAGAGATAAAGGTGAATTTATATTTAGAGTATGCATGTTACCACTGGTGCTGATTGTTGTATATGGATATGTATTGCCGCATATAGGTATGCTGCCAGAGGATTTTCCGACTCAGATGTTTGCCGGAATGATTGGTATGAGTATTCTGATTACAGGTATTCATGGAACCGCCATTCCGTTTACCATGGATTTCAATAACATGCATGAAATTGAAGACCGACTGCAGGCTCCTGTATCTGTAAACCTTGTTGCGTATGCAAAGATGTTTGTAGGTATTATTGAAGCATTTATCGGAGGATTAATCGTATTGCCGATATCTTTGATCTTCATGGGATCACGCATCAATCTGTCTCTGTCTCCTGATAAGATACCGTTACTGATTCTTGTATTGATTCTGATTGCCTTAGCTTCTGCCGCATTGGGATTATTAGTAGGTACGATCATCAAGCCAATGCAGATAGCTGCCATGTTCCCGGGGTTCCTGATGCCGGTAGTATTTACAGGTGCCATCTTCTTCTCATGGAAGAAACTGGCGGCTGTACCGGTATTCCAGAAGCTTGTATTAATCAATCCGTTAGTTTATGCAAATGAAGCATTGAGATACTGCCTGACACCACAGATTGACAGTATGCCGATAGGATTCAGTATTCTTGGTCTTGTTATTGCAATAATGCTTATGGGATACTTTGGATTCCACAGATTCCATAAGATGGCTACCGGAGAAAAAGCATAATACGCCACGAAAAAACACCAGGATGCCCCGTCCCGGTGTTTTTCAGATGCATTCGTGTATTTGAGGAGGACACGTAAATGCAATATGCATTGTCCGGAACATTATGCCTTTTTCTATGTATCATATCCCCTGCCCATGGAAACATGATCATTACCCGGACTACGAAGCAACCAGTTTTAGAAGTGTATTTTGGAAAGAGTGAATACTGGTTAGCTTTCGCTAACTGTATGTTAGCAAAGACTAACCTTTCTGTCAACAAATTTCTTCATTAATTTATCTGGTATTATATTTTTATTTAGAACTGGGTATATCAATAATATCAGTTTACAGATATGATCTAAGTCAATTAAAGGAGGATTGTTACTATGACCGCAATCAGAACAACTCAGCATCACATATCTGTAAAAGATATGACTCTTACCGCAGTCTTTATGGCTATGAATATCGCATTAAGTTCATTTGGATTACCTGTACCGGGAGGTCACTTATATCTGAATGATATTGTGATTGTAACAGCCAGCTTATTATTAAATCCGTTGGAAGCTTTCTTAGTCGGTGGTGTAGGTGCTTTCTTAGGTGATTTCTTCTTTTATCCGACACCTATGTTTGTATCTCTTGCCGTCCATGGATTACAGGCATTTGTCATATCCTGGATCGCTCACAGTCATGATGAAACATCTTTAAAGAAAGATATACCTGCCGTAATCATCGGTGCAGTTATCATGGTTGTCGGCTATTCCTTAGGCAGAGCTTATATTTATGCAACACCTGTAGAAGCTGTTATGAAATTGCCATATCAGATCCTGCAGGCCGCAGTTGGGGCCGTTATCGGATTAATATTAGTTCATAAGTTTCATTTCAGGGATACATTAAGAAAATACTGATATAACCATGAATCTGCTGTATGATCTAAACGATGAAACAGACAGATAAATACACTGGATTATTTCTTACATTCTTAAAAATAGGTGCTTTCACATTCGGTGGAGGCTATGCCATGATTCCCATGATCCAAAGAGAGATCGTGGATAAAAAACACTGGATGAAAGACAGTGACATCCTGGATATAGTAGCTATAGCTGAAAGCACACCTGGACCGATTGCCGTAAACTCAGCTACCTTTGTCGGATACCATGTGGCCGGATTCTTCGGTGCACTCTGTGCAACCCTTGGGGTTGTTCTTCCTTCATTTGTCATCATTTATGCCATATCATTTATTCTTCCGGCATTTGAATCCAATATCTATGTAAAGTATGCCTTCTATGGCATCCGTGCAGGTGTTCTTGCCTTGATCCTGAATGCCTGCATTTCCATGTACAGACAATCTGACAAACATGTTATATCTTATGTCATCATGTTAATTGCATTTATCGGTGTTGCATTCTTTCATGTCAATGCCATCTGTATCATTATCCTTTGTGCCATCATTGGTCTTATATCGTATTTCATAAACATAAAGAAGGTGAAATCATGATTTATATGGATCTCTTTTTCACCTTCTTTAAAATAGGTTTATTTACATTTGGCGGCGGATATGCGATGTTACCATTAATCCAGCAGGAAGTAGCTGCGCATGGCTGGATGAAGATGACAGATCTTGTAAACTTCATTGCCGTATCAGAAAGTACACCTGGTCCTTTCGCAGTCAACATATCTACTTATGTAGGATCTGTAACCGCAGGATTCTTTGGTTCTGTATGTGCAACTGCTGGTGTTGTATTACCAAGCTTTCTTGTGATTCTTATTGTGGCACGTTTCTATGCCTCCTTTAAAAAGAATAAGGCAGTAGAAGGCATTATGAGTGGTCTCAAGCCTGCTGTCGTAGGTTTAATCGGAGCTTCTGTTATCTCTGTAGGAACAACTGTCTTCTTTCCTGATTCTGTAACAACTGCTGTATTTCAAAAAGCAGGATTCTATGTATCCTGCTTAGTATTCCTGTTATCTGTGATTCTTTCTCATAAGAAAGTAAATCCAATTATCATCATTATTATTTCTGCGGTATGCGGTATTCTTGCCGGACTATGCGGTCTGCTTTGAATTATGGAATCCCTGTATTTCAATACTGTCTAACAATATATCCAGATACATATTCAGATCCTTATACATATTATCTGTCTTATGATCTGATAAAGCAGCTTCCGGGATACTGACAATACATTGTCTGGTATGATTGACAACAGTTACTAACAATGGACATCCAAGGATCTGATTGCTGGCAGATATCGTCAATACTTCTCTTTCTTTGTCTTTCAGACACTCGAGATTCCATTCTGCTTTCTGTACTTCTTCTGTAATATTCTGATCTTTTCCTGCTAATGTATCTCTTACGATAATCTCAGGAGAATCACTGTATTCCAATAAGACATTCATACTGGATAACATCTTAGTCCAGTCCAAATCATAAGAGGTCTGCCAGGAGGTCTGTATCCACTCCTGTATGACTCTATATTCCTGTAATAACATATTTACTCCTTCATCAGAGAATCTATATGATAGTTCCCGTTCTCATATGTAAATGTAAAGACACCGGCATTCGGCATAGGATTCTTATGTTCTTTTTCTGCTTTGACATAGATATCCTTACGGTTTAAGCCGAAGATAATCTCAAGCATGGATAGATAATAGTCTCCATGTCCTGCAATCAGAACATTGTCTCCATCTTCTGAAGCATCTGTCATATCTCTCAGGCAGTCCTTCATACGTAAGGCAACATCTTCCCTGTCTTCTCCCCCGACATCTTTATAGTTAATGTTGAGATGTCTATTGAATATATCATCCCAGTTCTTTGTATAATCTGTTCCTTCTAATCTTCCATAGTAGACTTCTTTTAATCTCTTATCATATTGAACCGGAATATTTCTGTCTTTTAATATGATATCTGCCGTATCTCTGGCTCTTTCAGACATAGAGACATAGGCATGATTGAAAGGAACATCCTTTAACTTTTTTCTCAATGTTTCTGCCTGCTGTATTCCCTTACCGGTTAATGGTGAATCACACTGTCCCTGCAGTACATGTTTTTTATTGAACAGTGTTTCACCATGTCTTACATAGTAGAAATGTACTGTCTTAGGATCATGTTTCAGTCTCCATTCATCTGCAGTCATCGGTTCTTCTTTCATAGACCATACACCATCTTCATATGTAAAGATACAGATCCCGCAGTTAGGAACCCATGGTTTCCCTTCTGCATTTTTCTTTTCTGCATATGCCTTCTGATCTACATTTAACAGCGTCTTCATCAGATGCATCAGAAAGCTGCCATGAGACACAATCAGAACATTATCATTGTCATGACAATGATCTATGATTTCACTAAATGCTTCTCTGGTTCTATGATCAAACTGTTCCAGGGATTCCCCATGATATGCAGTCCAGTCATCTACCATATGATCGCCCCATATTTTGGAGACAAGATTCCCTGCAATTTCTCCATCAAGATCTCCGAAATCAAATTCCTTCAATCCTTTCATGCATACAGGTGTGATGTTGTGATATGCACATATTTTCTGAGCTGTGACCCAGGCTCTTTCTGAAGAAGAACAGTATGCAGAATCAAAATGACAGTTTCGTAATGCAGAAGCGGTATCTTCTGCCCCATGGATACCATCTACTGTTAAAGGGCTGTCGCATCTGCCCTGTACTCTTCCTGTTTCATTGAATAATGTTTTGCCATGCCTGACATAATAAAATGTAACTTTCATAAACTTTTTCCTTATACGGCATATATCCTATCAAAAAATTTGATTTTCTTCAGAATTTTTGAGGGTTTTGGCTTTTTCTTCCAAATATTTATAACAGAAGGAGGAAAA
>CAZHUX010000039.1:0-17995 GCA_964535445.1 uncultured Galactobacillus sp.
AAGAGTTAGACAGACAGGCCGCAGAAGACTATGCCGAGCTGCGGCATAAAGAAGGTATTGAGACTGGTGAACAAAAAGGAATAACACTTGGAAAAAAAGAGAATGCGCTGAAAACTGCAGGAGCTCTGTTGAAAGAAATTCCTGACTGGTCAAATGAAAAGATCGCATCTGTTGTCCAGGACATCAGTACAGAAGATGTCGCAAGAATCCGTAAAGAAATGAAGCTTGTTTGAATTAAATCTGGAATACATATCAGTATTCCAGATTTTTTCTGCTTTAAACTGCCAGGCCTGTCAGTCAGATTAAAAAATTATCCTGGTTTTGTTATAATTTGGCTATGTTAAAACGTTTGTTAAGAATCTTGTTAATTCTGCCTGTTATGTTATGTACTTTTGGTATACAGACAGTGCATGCGGATAATGAAATCACCGGCAATATCTCCTCTGACTATGCAATTGTTCTAGATCAGCAGACTGGTCAGGTACTCGGTGAAAAGAATGCGGATGAGCGCATGTATCCTGCTTCTCTGACAAAGATGATGACTGCGATACTCGCAATGGAGAATCTCACTGATTACACGGATACAATTACGATTACGCCTTCAATGTTTGCCGGACTGTATGAACAGAATGCTTCCCTGGCCGGTTTTCAGGTTGGTGATAAGCCGACTGTAGAAGATATTTTCTACGGTATTGCTTTACCCAGTGGCGCTGATGCATGTAATGCGGCAGCTGTGACTGTTTCCGGCAGCGTTTCTTCCTTTGTAGATCTGATGAATCAGAAGGCACAGGAAATAGGTATGAAAAATACACACTTTGTCAATACCACTGGTCTTCATGATGAGAATCATTATTCTACTGCCAGAGATATGGCTTTGTTATTGCAGTATTGTATTAAGAATGAAGAATTTGTTAAGGTATTTTCAAGCCGTACCTATACAACTTCTGCACTAGCTTCAGCACCGAATGGAATTCATCTTCAGTCAACAACCTGGCCTAAGGCAATGCGCTATGGCATTTCCTTACCAGGCATGGCTGGTGTCAAGACAGGATTTACATATCCGGCCGGAAGATGTATGGCCTATTGGGCAGATGTCAATGATATGCATTTAGTGATTGTCACAGCACATGCCCCGGAAAACGAAGAGGGAACGATGGCTCTCTATGACGCAAATGCACTCCTGAACATACTGCAGAGCTGGAATAAGAAAGATCTAATAAAAAAAGGAGATACCATACAGAAAGTAACTGTAAAGTATCCCTTTCATAGTGAAACTGTCTCTGTAAAAGCTCCGGAAACAGTCACCATGGATGTTTCTGATAATGCAGGCATTCAGGTAACGACAGATATTCCTTCTGAAATCACTATGTCAAAGTCATCCGAATCATACAAAGCAGATATTACGATTACTGTGGATGATCAGTCTGTTTATACCGGCACGAGTTCTTTAAAGCTGGATGATGCCAACTTCTTTGAAAAGATTGTATTAGGAATCAGAAACCTGTTCTAAAACCCCATTGTTTAATCTGTATATTTTCTCACATCCATTGAGACTGGACATACGGTGGGTAATCATAATAATCGTTTTATCCGCATACTGATGATGCAGTGTATCTAATAATTCTTCTTCATGCAATACATCTAATGCACTGGTTGGTTCATCCATAATAACAACATCCGGATTCTTTAATAATACTCTTGCAATACCAATACGCTGTCTTTCTCCACCGGATAATCTTGCGGACATCTGTCCCATCTCTGTTTCATACTGATCAGGAAGGGTTTCTATAAAGTCTGCTATACCTGCTCTTTCAGCTGCCTCTTTGATTTCACTCATAGAGGCATTTTCTTTACCCATACCGATATTCTCTGCAATGGTTGTGTCAAAGAGATACGTATCCTGTTCCAGCAATCCCATATGTCTGTGAAGATCCTGCAGAGACAGATCTTTTTCATTGATTCCGTTAATGATTATCTTACCTGTATCAGGATCATAGAAACGCAATAACAATCTCAGGATTGTGGATTTACCAGAACCGGAATCTCCGATAATTCCTATCTTTTCTCCTTTATGAATTGTTAAATTCATGTTCTTTAATATCTTGTTATCAGTACCGGGATAGGCAAAAGATACATTTTCAAACTGAATCGTTTCAATAGTATCCAGAAACGCAGGGTTTTCAGTTTCTGTTACAGCAGGTTCTGTATCTTCGATTCTGAATATACGTTCTGCGGAAGCATATGCCTGTAAAAGATTTGTCACAACAAATGTCAATGAGAATGTCGAAGAAAACGATGCGGCAGCAGTAAAGGAAACAACCACTGTTCCAACCGGATCAAATGTACCTTTCTGCATGAGCCATCCGGCTGCAGCGATAATCAGAATCCTTGCAAGATAGACAAAAAAATTCGGAAAAGAAGAGACAGCCTGCTGGTGTAAGGCAAGACCATGCGCCGCATGATTGACCTTATCATTTTCTTCCTGCATCATTGTGACTCTTTTTTCTACATTACCGAATATCTGAATATCACGGATACCATAGACACTTTCCAGAATCACGGATTTTAATCTGCCTAGAGAAGTACGATAGTTCATACCGGTGTTTTTTCCTGCCTTCAGTGCCAGTAAAGGAATAATGACAGATACGAGAACATACACCGGTAATAATACCCATACAAATACAGAACTGTAATGTGCTGCGATGATCAGTTCTACTACAGGTAACAGTATGACTGTAAACATGGGACCTATTGTATGCGCAAAGAAATGTTCCAGGGTTTCTACATCCCCTATGGCAATATTCATGACATCCCCTGTTTCGTGATCAATCATCCAGGCCGGTGAGATGCGGTCTATCTGATCAAACAAGTCCGTACGCATGGATGCAAGTATCCGATAGGCTCCTACATGGGAATATCTTCCTTCCAGATACCTGCATACCGCAATCAACGTTCCGCAAAGGACACTCATGCCTGCATAAAAGAAAGCAGAACCGTTTACCGCATGTATTGCAGATAACAGCCATAAGGCGCCAAATCCCATAATACCCATACGGGAAAGATTACCGATAATACTGGCAAGTGTAGAGATGCATAATTCTTTTCTGATTGGTTTAGCTAAATGAAAGAGTCTGACTGTCATTTCACCGATACTATAGGAGAACTTCTTCACACAGATTCTCCTTTCTCCAGGGCATTCTGTTCAGTTACTAACTGATGATAAAGACCATTCTGTTTCATCAGGTCTTCATGTCTGCCCTGTTCCCGGATTCTTCCATCCTGTAATACATATATGTAATCCGCATTATGAATCGTAGATAAACGGTGAGAGATGATGATTAATGTTCTTGTCTTTGACAAATCATCGATGCATTTCCAGATTTCTCTTTCACTCTCTGGATCAACAGCGGAAGTAGCTTCATCAAAAATAATATATTCACTTTCACTTAACAAAGCTCTGGCAATACCGATTTTCTGTTTCTGACCACCGGATAAACGGCTCCCGCTGTTTCCCAAGTCCATATCCAGACCATCTTTATCACTTCTCACAAAGTCTTTCAGATTCACTCTTTCCAGTGCATCCCACAACTTTGAATCATCCGCATGTTCATCTGCGATCAACAGATTTTCCCGCAATGTACCGGAAAAGATACTGACAGACTGCGGTACCATAATGATCTTCTTTCTTAATTCTGATGTCGTTAAAGACTGATAGTCCTTTCCCTCCATGTAAATATGACCGGAATCCGGATCCATAAAACGCATCATTAAAGAAGCTAATGTAGACTTCCCGCAGCCGGATAACCCTGCCAAAGCAATTGTCTTTCCCTTTGGAACATACAGAGATACATCCTGTATTGCTTTCTTTCTTCCTTTATATCCAAAAGAAACATGATCCATATGAATCCCTTCATAGTGTTCAGGATCTTCTTCAAGAGATGGATCTACAGTTCTTTCTGTATTCATATCCAGAATTTCTTCTACTTTTCCAGCCGCAGATACTGCCGTTAATGCTTCATGAGTAGCAGTCATTAACTGTCTGATGGCATTAAAGTATGCATAAGATAACATGAATATTGTTAATGCCTGTGAGATATCCATGGTTCCTTTTACTAACATTGATACAGATATGGCAAGACATACGATGATCGTTCCATAGATTACTGCCTCCGTAACCAGAAAAGAAGTAAAGTTTACTTTCATGAAGGCATTGATATTCTGATTTAAAGTATCTGCCTTATCCTTTAACTCTTCATGGGCATCTTTATCTTTATCAAACAGTTTCAGGGTTGTTAATCCTCTTACAGAGTCCAGAAAAGTACCGCTCATGTCATCCACACTGTGCCAGTATCTTTTACGTAAATGTTCTATTTTAGAGCGGAATACATTATGCATTGGCAATAATGTGAGTGAAACGATTAAAAGAATACATGCGATTAACAGAGATGTATTCTTAATCTGAAAGAATAAATATACAGGTGCCAGAATACTGAATAACAATGCAGGCAGGTACTGGCTGTAGTATACCTGCATATTCTCTACCGCATCTACAGATGCTGTAACAGCACTGACAGGTCCTATCTTTTCAATACCTCCTGCATCGAGTTCCATCGTCTTATGAAAGATGGTATTACGTAAAGAAGTACGTGCCTTTGCCGTACATCTGTATTCCAGTTCTCCCTGTAACAATTGTGAGACCAGGGTTAGTAAAGCTGCCAGACCGGCATTTACAATAACAGTCTTTATCTCTGTAAGAGAAAAAGAAGGCTGAAACATATTGCCTAAAAAATCAGATAAGGTAACACTGAAGGAGGTAATGCCGATTAAAGTCAGGAAACGGACAGCTGTAATCAACAGGATCCATCCCCATAATCCCTTTGACAGTTTTAATAATGTTTTATCTAATAAAAGCATAGAAATAACTCCAGAGGTATCTTACCAAAACAGGTATATTCCACCAACTGTTGTGCTCATTTCTTCATATGTTTCAGACATTTCATACGCAATGATACAGGAATGATTCTCATGAGGTTATTACCGATGCCAGGTATGATAACTGCCTGATTCTGATGCTTTACAGCATACTTTACTACCTGATCAGGATTCATATGATACATACTCATATGCCCGCCGCTTTTATCATAGAAGGCAGTATCTACCGGTCCCGGGCATAAGGCAGAAACATGAATGCCATACTCTCTGACTTCTTCCCTGACTGCTCTTGTATAACTTAAGACAAAGCTTTTAGACGCATAGTATCCTGCAATATACGGGCCTGGCTGAAAAGCACCGGTAGAACATACATTGATGATTCTTCCCTTTCCTTTATGTATCATGTCTTTGACATAGAGTTTGGTTAAATCCATCACCGCCATGCAGTTAACCAGAATCATATCTTCTTCCTTATCCAGAGGTATATCCCAGCTTTTTCCCTGAAAGCCAAATCCGGCATTATTAATCAGAATATCTATATCTCTTACCTGTCTGTATATATGTAATGCTGAATCCTTTACAGATAAATCACAGACAATATAAGAAACAGAACAGTCATATTCCTGCTTTAATCCGGCCGCAGCTTTCTTTAATAAATCTTCTCTTTTGGCAGTAATGATCACTTCTGCATGTTTTGAAGCATAGTATCGAGCAAATGCATACCCGATTCCTTCTGATCCACCTGTAATCAACACTCTCATATGCATAACCTTTAAAACAGGCATCTGTATCATGCCTGTTACTTTGTTACTTTCTGTATCTGATCTGTAATATGGTCTGCGGCCATCTTTCCTGACACAAATGCCCAGGCTGTACCAAGACCTTCTGTACTCTTATTGCCAATCACATTACCAACTGCACTGCCTATGGCATATACATTATCCAGACTATGATCTTTATTGTATAAAACATGCAGTTTTTCATCAGTCTGAATTCCACCGCTGTTACCATAGACATAGGTACAGAGTGGTACGATCCATATATCTTTATCAGGATTGATGGATACAGATGTCATCTTACGTCCATAGATATCTGTGCTTCCTCCTGCCTCTGACGGAACCTGCAGGGATTCTTCCGAGGCAAGTACTGCCTGTTCATCCAATCCGGCAAGCAAGCATGCCTCTTCCATGTCTTTCCCATGAATTACAGAAGGTATTTCATCATCTTCAATAAGTTCTGTATCTTCATCTTCTAATACAGGATTCTTCAGCAATTCCTCTTTCCATGCTTTATAGGCACTATCACTCATGACAAGATATGCCTGTTTCTGTGATGATACGGCATCAGACAGATCCTGTCTGTTTCCTTCTTCATTGACAAATCTGTTTCCATCCTGATTTACTATCAACAATCCCTTGTTTATGGCTTTTTCATCCGCATCGATCACATCCACAGCCTTCTGATCCGCAATTCTGACACCAGCAGCGTATGTCAAAGCATTCTGTTTGTCCGTCTCAGCAAACTGATACTGTTTCCCTATTGTCAAAAGATCACCTTCATTATCTAGTGGTCCATAATAAGGCAATACATCATCCATATCTTCACTGCCTGAGGCAATGACAACATAGCTGCAGTTTACGGTATAGACTGTTCCATCAGATGCCTTTGCCTTTACCCCGGCAACCTGACCATCATCATAAACAAGATCTACAGCTGCCGTATTCATCAGAATACGGGCACCGCATACATCTGCCTCACGGCTTAACAGTTCACCAACTGATTCATTATATTCCTTCAGGGCATTTCCTTTATAAGCACCGGATTCTTTCCAGTCCTCATCAAAACTGATGCCAAGATCCTTTACCTGCCAGGTGACAGTATCATCAAGATTCTCTGAAATAAGGTTTAAAAGATCTTTATCTCCTTTTTTATCATCATAGTTCCATGCATCATTAACAGCATCTTTTGCGGTTTCTCCGGTTTTTTCTTCATCATTAGTCTTTTCAGAATCCGCCACAAGCTGACTCATTCCTGAGCCGTATAATAAAGAACCGCCTAAACTGTCACTCTTTTCAATTAAGGTTGTATCAATACCATTCTGTTCCAGACGCAGTACTGCCGCAAGACCTGCACATCCCCCACCGATCACAACGGCATCAGAGCGTACTTCTTTTTCTGTATCCTTATGCTTTCCTGTCTCGTCATCCTGCCACTCATCCGGATTCCCGCCAGCCTGTTTTACCGCATCCGAAACTGCCGCAATAATACCCTTGCTGGTAAGAGTAGCACCAGTAGATACATCTACATTCAAGGAATTACCGGATTGAATATACTGCGGCACTTTTTTAAGAGCAGAATCTGATACAGTTCTTGTTTCACTCTGACTGGTAACCGTAATATCAGAGATACGCTTGTCACGGAACGTTACCTGTACCGTAATGTCTCCATTGTATCCCTTTCCTGTACCAGTATAAGTACCATCATTAACATCATGAGCAGATGTATTTGTACTGCATGAGACAAGACTGAGGCATAAAGCTGATACCAGTCCTGCCTGAATGAATGAAAAATGTCTCATGCGTACAGTATATCATTTTTAAACAAACCATACATTCGCTATAATACATTCAGGAGGATTTCATCATGATATATCCTGCATTTTTAAAGAAAGACAATACGATAGGTATCTCAGCACCTAGTGCAGGGGTTGGCCATAAGACTGAAGATTTTGATAAATCCCTGGCATATCTGAAACAGCAGGGATGGAAGATAAAGGAAACAGAAAGTGTCCGCAATGATGACGAGCGCAGCACCACAGCACCAGAAAGGGCAAAAGAACTAGTTTCTTTATTTGATGATTCCAAAACAGATTTTGTTATGTGTGCTACCGGAGGAGACTTTTTGCTTGAAATATTACCTTATACGGATTTTAAGGAAATGCAGAAACATCCGAAATGGCTGATGGGGGCTTCTGATCCTACCGGCATTCTCTATCCTTTTACAACTCTGTATGATGTATCTACCATCTATGGCTGCAATGCCGGCAGTTATGACATATCTCCTATACCACAGTTTATAAAAGATAATCTGGATATCCTGAAAGGAAAGGATATTGTCCAGTATAGTTCTGATAAGAAATTATCGAAACCGCCGTTTCTCGCAGATGATCTGACATATGATACCCCATCACAATGGAAAGGAACTGTCGATGATCTTCATGTACAGGGCAGATGTATCGGCGGCTGCATTGATGTATTAAAGGATCTGATCGGCACCAGATATGATGGTACTTTAAGCTTCATTAACAGATATAAGGAAGATGGCTTTATCTGGTACTTTGATAATTTCTCACAAAGTGCAGAAGTATTCTACCGTACGTTATTACAGATGAAATATGCGGGATGGTTTGAACATGCAAAAGCAATACTAATAGGAAGAGTATGTTTTCCTTCTTCCGAAACAGGAATGACCTATGAAGAAGCTGTTAACAGAGCTTTTAATGACATTCCTGTACTCTATGAAGCAGATATCGGTCATACGATACCGCATATGACCATGATCAATGGAGCCATCATGGATCTGAATTATCAAGATCATAAAGCTTCACTTTCCTTTACCCTGGAATAGTGAATTGTGCTATCATAACAGCACATGGGGCTATAGCTCAGCTGGGAGAGCATCTGGTTCGCAATCAGGGGGTCGAGGGTTCAAATCCCTTTAGCTCCACTTGAAAACATGCACATTAATTTGTGCATGTTTTATATTTGTCAGTTATTCCATTTTCCACTCATCTATATTGCGCTTCTCACTGGAAAAGTTAATACCAACTGTATAAATTTTCCTGTGATCTGATTTATATTTATTTCCATATACTTTTTCATTGATCTGCTTAACAGCCTCATCTGCACTTGCGTCTACTTTAAAATTCAAAGATATAGATATAAGAATCCGTTTTAACAATGCAGTCCGCTCTGCCTTGAGCAGTATGCACTTCACATCTGACATTCTGACCTAATAATGACAATATCAGATATATTTCATTTCTTAAAGAAAGCACCATATTCTTTAATGGCTTTGGATTCTCTGAATCCTTTTCCCCAAGCACGGATGGCATAAGACTATTCAGAAAGCCATACCTGACTTCTTCATTTGGAAAGTGAAGAGTGCAGATTCTGAATTCCTTATCATATCCGGATATAGTTAAATAACCGGATACTCTGTCCATGCTTCAGTACCTTTGGAATTCTCATACTGTTCTATAGATAAACCTTTAAACAGTTCTTTTCTCCCTTTAAAATACGCTTCTATTGTGGATAAGAGAAGACTCTTGCCAAATCTTCTGGGTCTGAGAAGAAAACAATACCTTCTTATGCTGGATCACCTTTACGGTAGCGGTTAACCCTCCTTGTTGTAAGAGACGGATGCATCTCTATAAATAAAGCATCCTGTTTCAAGGGTATGGTACGACTCTTTAAACGGTGCTAAGGAGGGATACTTATGAGTTCGTATGAGATCATCATGGCAGTGTTACAAACTGCCTCGGTCGTTATTGCGGCCATTCGATTAGGTCAGAATACAACAAAAAAGTAACCGCCGAGCCATCGAAATCTTAGCGATTACTTCTAAGACATAGAGGGTCAACCGTCATCGGTGATCCTTGCTTCATTTTTATTATAGATAACCAGGCAGATAAATCAATGCAGCAAGATTTCAATCATAGATAAAGATATCTTATATTAATCCAACAAAAAATTCAGAAAATTTCGTGGAATCTGGCATTTTTCTACAAATATATATTATGCAGGGGTATCCCTGCATGGATCACCTTTACGGTGGCGGTTAACCCTCCTTGTTGTAAGAGACTGATACATCTCTATAAACAATGAATGCATCGTTGTTTCAGGAGTATGGCACAGCTCTTTAAATCTCGTGCTAAGGAGGTATGCTTTATGACTTCTTATCAGATCATCATGGTAGTGTTACAAACTGCCTCGGTCGTTATTGCGGCCATTGCGCTGGGTCTTAATGGAATGAAAAAGTAAATCGCCTCTCTTCGAAAGTCTGCGATTTACTCTGCAAACAAGTAGTAGGGTCAGCCGTTATCGGTGGTCCTTCTTGCGTCTTTATTATAGATGATCAGGCAGATTAATCAATTACAGAAAGTGTTCCATCATGGTTGAAAAGGACTTATATTGATTAATTAAAAAACAAATTTCGTGGAATCTGGCATTTTTCTACAAATATATATTATGCAGGGGTATCCCTGCATGGATCACCTTTACGGTGGCGGTTGATCCTCCTTGTTGTAAGAGACTGATGCATCTCTATAAATAATGCATCTTGTTTCAAAGAGTATGGCACAGCTCTTTAAATCTCGTGCTAAGGAGGGATACTTATGAGTTCGTATGAGATCATCATGGCAGTGTTACAAACTGCCCTGGTCGTAATAGCGGCTATTAACCTGGGTCAGAATACAACAAAAAAGTAAATCGCCAACCCTACAAAATGTGCGATTTACTTCGTAACAACAAGTAGGATCTGCCGTCATCGGTGATCCTTGTTTCATCTTCAGTATAGCTGAAATGGTTAATTCTGCAAGGTCTGATCTTTATCCCAGAAATCAACAGGTTCATAGTCCTGCAGTTTTGCAAGGAAACCCATGTCTGATAATTTCTGTTGTATCAGATCCAGTATTTCTTCACTGTCTGCTTCTACCGTGTGATAGTGATAACCGGACGTGACATTGGATAAAGCAGATGATTTTCCGGATGAGATATCTTTCAGATATTTCTGTACATCCAATCTTGAAGAGATTTCCAGTTTTGCACGTATCGTTCCATATACACGATGACTGACAAAGATATCCTTCACTCTTCCCCCGCAGTCAACAATTGCATTGAGTTCTTCTTCTGCCTGTTCTGGGGTATGTCTTACTTTGTATACACGTGTAAATGTCTTTGGCTGGGTAATGATATAGCCTCTTGCCGTAGATACTATCTGCATGCCAGAAGCTCTTAGTAATGCAATATCATTGACTATAACCTGACGGCTGACTTCAAATTTATCTGCTAAGCGGCTGGCAGAAACAGGAGTATCGTTTTCCTTTAATATAGATATTATCTGTTCTCTTCTCTTTTTGCCATCCAATGCCATATTCTTCTACACTTTCTATTATTATTCTATCTCAACAGGATGCAGATTCTTTAAGGAAAGATCCAGAATAGGAGCTGAATGTGTTAATGCTCCGGAAGAAATGTAGTCTACATCCAGATCCTTTAACTGTTCTATCTTCTCTTTTGTGACATTACCTGAAACTTCTACTTCTGCTTTATGATCAATAATCTGCATAGCCTTCTTCATGGTTTCATGATCCATATTATCAAGCATGATAATATCAGCACCTGCTTCTACTGCTTCTTTTACCTGATCCAGTGTTTCTGTTTCAATCTCAATCTTACGTACAAAAGGGGCATATTCTTTAGCCATTTCAATTGCTTTCTTTACACTTCCGGCAGCGCCGATATGATTGTCTTTTAATAATACGCCGTCACTGAGGTTATAACGGTGGTTATGTCCTCCGCCAACTGTTACTGCATATTTTTCAAAGATACGGTTATTCGGAGTTGTTTTACGGGTATCGAGAAGCTTTATCTTTGTATCAGCCAGTAATAGTGCAGATTCATGTGTATATGTCGCAATACCGCTCATTCTCTGTAAATAGTTCAAAGCAGTTCTTTCACCAGAAAGAAGTACCCGTATGTCACCAATCACTTCTGCCAGTTTCTCACCTTTATGAACCAGATCACCATCATGAACCAGGAATCTGCATTCTGTCTTATCGTCCAGAAGTGTAAATACTCTTTCAAATACCTGTAAGCCGCAGATCATGCCATCTTCCTTGGCAATCAAATCTGCACTTCCCTTCTGGTATACAGGCATTACACAGTTAGTAGATACATCCTCCTGGGTAATATCTTCTTTCAAAGCATTTATTAATAGCGGATCTACATTCAGTTTCATTGTTACAGGATCAAACATATTCTTATACCTCTGCTGTATCACTATCCGGGACAAGTCCCTTGTATTTATCACGATATGACATTCTGACAGAAGAAGGACCGCCTTCTCTTTCAATCTCTTCTTCAATCAGTCTGCCGTATTCTTTTTCTAAAGATGTTTTGTCCGCATACTGGGACATATCGATATGATCAAAGACAGAATCATCCTGACTGAAAACAGTATGTTCGTTAACAGTCATATCAGAAGCTGCTCTTGCCGCAAAGACAAGTGCTTCTAATAATGAATTACTGGCAAGTCTGTTTCTGCCATGAACACCATTGCAGGAACACTCTCCTATGGCATATAAGCCTGGCAATGAAGTACGGCTTTGATGATCAACCTTTACACCTCCCATAAAGTAATGCTGGGCAGGTACGACCGGAATACATTCCTTTGTCACATCATATCCATGTTCCTTGCAGTGTTCGATGATATGCGGGAAATGACTGACTAATTCATCATGAGGGATCGTACGCAGATCTTCATATACAAACTTTGTATGATCTTTCTTCATCTGTTTCAGTATTTCTTTTGTCAATACATCTCTTGGATACAGTTCATTGGTAAAGCGGTTCATGTTCTTATCACGCAATACTGCCCCTTCACCACGTACGGATTCCGATATCAGAAAGCTGCGCATTTCTTCATCTTCAGAATAGAAGGTAGTCGGATGTACCTGTATGTAATTGATATGTTCGACATCAATATGATGCTTTAAGGCAATGGCATTGGCATCCCCTGTCAACTGTCTGTAATTAGTAGAATGACGGTATAATCCACCGATTCCTCCTGTCGCAAGAACAGTAGTATCAGCCTGAATCATATCTAAACTGCCATCTTTCTTACGTATGATGACACCTTTGCATACATGATCACGAGATTCGATGATATCTAACATCGTGGTATATTCCATTAAAGTAACATTCTTTAATTTCTGTACCTGCTTGAATAATTTAGAAGTGATCTCTTTACCGGTAATATCTTCATGATAGAGAATCCGTTTATGGCTATGGGCACCTTCTCTTGTAAAAGCTAAGGCTCCATGGTCATTTCTGGCAAAGACTACCCCATAGCCAATCAGATCCTTGATTACTGTTTGTGAAGAGCGGATCATGATTTCAACGGATTCTCTGTCATTTTCTTCATGTCCTGCTTTTAAAGTATCATCAAAATAAGACTGATAATCCTCTTCATTTCTTAACATGCAGATACCACCCTGAGCAAGATAAGAATCACTGCTTTCAAAATCTGCTTTGGAAATCAGTATGATTTTCTGATTGCGTGGTGCTTTCAGGGCAAAATACAAACCTGCACAACCACTTCCGACAATAACAATATCTGTTTTCATCATAATTTTATTTACCTAATTCAATCATCTTGTCAATGCACTTTCTGGCATCATGGATGGTTTGATCATCTAACTGTATTTCTTCACCAGCAGTACCGGCTACAGAACCATATACATCCATCAGAGTCGTCATCTTCATGTTATGGCATACACATCCATTTGATGGCAGATAGAACTTCTTGTCAGGGCATGAGAACTGTAAATGCTGGACTATGGATGCCTCTGTACCAATAATGAATTCCTTGGCATCACTTTCTTCCGCATACTTCATAATGCCAGTCGTACTTCCTACATAATCTGCCTGATCTGTAACACCTTTCACACACTCCGGGTGTACTAAGAATAAAGCATCCGGATGAAGTGCTTTAGCCTCTTTTACTGCTTCAGGAGTAATACGCATGTGCGTAGGACAACCTCCCATCATGAAATGCAGTTTCTTATCTGGTAACTGTCTCTGAATCCAGCTTCCTAAGTTGCAGTCCGGCACAAAGATAATGTCTTTTTCAGGCATGCGGGAAATGATCTTTACAGCTGAAGAAGAAGTTACAACAACATCTGTAACAGTTTTAACAGACGCTGTCGTATTAATATAGGCTACTAAAGGCATACCCGGATATTCCTTCTTCATTTCCAGGGCTCCTTCTTTATCGATTTCAGCAGCCATTGGGCACATGGCTAATGGATTAGAAAGAATCACTTTCTTATCCGGAGATAAGATCTTACACGTTTCAGCCATAAAGCGTACACCGCACATCAATATTGTTTTCTGTGGTGCCCTGGATGCCTCTACAGCAAGTCCATAGGAATCTCCTACATAATCTGCGACTTCCAGTATATCCTGGCTCTGATAGGCATGTGCAAGGATACATACATCATTCTTCTTTTTTAGATCTATGATTCTATCCTGAAGTTCTCTGACGGTTAAACTCATAAATATACCCTTTCCAATTTTTGAATCTTTTTGAGTATACAAATAGTCTTTACATGTGTCAAGACATCTTTTATCTCTGATGAATTACGTTTCATTGATTCATCTTTCAAAAAGCAGACTTAACATAACTGCATTTACTGCCAAAAGAGGACATATCAAACAGGATCAAGTGTTTTCGAATCCTGCAGTTGATGAAATATGTCATCTGGATTCTTCTCTGCCTCTGAAGTTAATTGCGCATTGTTATTAAAGCCCATATTTCGCTCTCAAATCTGCAATCACATCATCAGCGTCACGGACATTGGCTTCTGCAGCGGACTTTCTGAATTTAGTCAGTTTACTATCCGTCACGATTGTCGGAACGCAATTATCAGAAATAGAATTTGTTATTGCGTCAAGCGTCTGAAAAATGTTGTCTTCATCCATCCCTATAAATGCAAGTGTTTTATCATCTACACCAGAAATAATCTTACCGCCAGTTGTATTTGTAAAAAGCAACAACAGACTTCATATATTTTTCTGCCTTTTCAGGGACCTTGACTTTATACTCAATATCCTTTGATTCTCCTGAGAACTGTTCAACTTTCCTTGAAGGAAAACAGTGTAAATTGAATTAGTGACGGTTATATACAACAGTGTTTTGTATTTTTCGGCACTTTTGTTTTGACTTTTTCGGCACTTTTGTTTTGACTTTTTCGGCACTTTTGTTTTGACTTTTTCTGATCAATCTTTTAATTTCCAGTGACCGTATCTATTTCCACCGATCCGTTCTAATAGCCCTGATTTACGCAAGTCATGCATTTTACGCTCAATCGTTCTTTTAGGAATGTTTAAAACCTCAGCAATTTCTGAAACCGTAATATCTGGATTCTTTTTGATTTCATTAATTATATTATCCGTAATACCGCCATTTAATCCGCCATCCAATCCGCCATTTTGGCGGATTAACGTTTCATCATCAATCAATGCACTTTTCAATGCCTTGAAATGTACACGCAGACCTTTTCCTTTCAGTTCATAATGCGGTACTTCTTCACCAATCTCCTTACATGCTTCAAAGATCTTCTGTATTCCTTGTCCCCATGTTTCAATATATCCCATAAGATAGAATACTCTGGCAATAGCAGGATTATATGGTTCTGATTCATGTGTATCAGTCAATGTATCTACACTCCATCCATCCGGAAGAATACATTGGTTACTGATAATGATTTCATCCCTGTTTATTCGTATCTGTATAGGGATGCCATACATATAGCAGTTATGTGCTATCGCATTATAAATTGCTTCACGCAATGCATCTCTGGCATAAGGATAAGTCTCTATACGACGATCATGTTCATAGGTAACCTTGGCCTTCAGATACTTCAGATAGATCAGATCTATGATTCTATCCGCAGTTACGATCAGAGATTCTTCCAGAACATCTTCATACTGAAGACCATGATCATTGAACTTTCCTGTCTTTACATAACTTCCATTCTGTACAATGGAAGGATCATGATAGAAAAGCAATACAGCTGCCCTCTTTAACTTACCATTATCCATCAGATGAAGCTTCTTCAATAATTCTTCATTAGAGACATTAAGATCTTCACGTGACATCCTTTTACTTTTACGTGCTTCCCGTCTGAATATTTTGAAGCTTTCTTCATCCAGATCATCTACTGTAATATCATCAACTGTCACATCTTCCCAACGAAATCCGGTTTTATGAATAATGAATTGCGTTAATGCATTCCCTTTCAGCTGCTGCTTTGTACTGCCGCTTCTGTAATGGTATTCTCCATGATAACTGACAGGAAATGAACTGGGTGGAACATGAATTTCAATATATTCTCTTCCATCCTTTTCATACTTATTGACATCAGCCATGATTCCAAGCGTAGATTGAATCTGATTGGGTATGTCTTCCATAAGCTGTCTGCTGTTCTTTAATCCGACTACATTGCCATTATCATCAATACCAATGTATATCTTTCCACCATGTGCATTAGCAAAACCACATATCCATCTTAAGTATTCACTTTGCCATGATTCCTTATATTCAACATTCTGACTTTCTGATATTGTCATAAACACCTCCTTACAGCTGATGCAGTACAAGCAGATTTACTGTATGTAAAACCTGAATTGTATGGTCTTAATATAACAATTTTTTAATATTTATTCCATATATTGGACAATACTGACTTTTTCCAGAACTTAGATCTTGTTATAACATGTCTAAATGTGCAAATATTTTATACATTTAGACATGCTATCTAGAATACCAACTGTAATTTATAAGATAGTTGTACCTATTCCGCCGGTACCTGGCAGAAAACTGCCAGTTTTGTTTTCTATGTTACCGGTTTTTTAAGATTATCGTTTGTAAAGGCACCCTCAAGATTAGCATTGTTTATCGCGGTTTCTGCAAAATTTGTATCCATCGAAACTGTGCTTTCGGTCAAAGTATATGTGACATTTGCAAGACCAGCAAAATTTAAAACGTTGTTCTCCGAGGTCGTTTTAAGACTCGTAATCTGATTTCCTAATGCCGTTTTCAGCGTTGCATCATCAGCAACTCCATTTTTATCAGAATCACCAAACTGAGCCCGTAAGATACTGGCTGGAGTTTTGCTGTGTTATCATTGAAATTATAATATTTGTAAGAGTCCCAGGAATGCCCACTTCCTATCCTTAAGACGAAGCCAGCAACAGGATAATTGCTTGTCACATTTTCAAAGGCCTTTGTCAAAGAAATTACCGCATTGTATATCTTTGTCGTTGACTCTTGTGTCGTATGATTTTTCTCCATAAGTTACATTTGCCGTATTAGATCCTTTTCTATTATACAAATTAATCAATTATCGATCTAATTTCTTCATAGACGAAGAAATCTTATGTTGATCTATAAAAAAATCAGAAATTTTGTGGAATCTGACATTTTCACGTGAATATATATAATGCAGGGGTTCCCTGCATGGATCACCTTTACGGTGGCGGTTGACTTCCCTCCATATGCTTCAGGAGGGCCTGGTGACCCTCTGTAATAAAACGCCATTAGGAGTCTATGCTGTATTCCAGTGTAGTTTTGGAGGTAAGCCTATGATCAGTAGTGATTGGATGGCAGTGATTACTCTCACTGTATCCTTCTTTACGATATTTGTATCTGGCATCAGTGTCGGTTATAAAATTGGTAAATCACAAAAAAAGTAGACCGCCGTACCTTCCAAGTTAGCAGTCTACTGAGACCTTGGAGGGGCCAACCGTCATCGGTGGTCCTTTTCCGTATTTAGTATAGCCGATGCTGTATCTTCGTCAATGATTAATGATCAATCTTGTCAATACTATCTTCTTTGGTAAATTCCACTTCATCATTATATGCAAGCGAAAAATGATGTCTTTGGTAATGTTTGTTATTATCTAAATAAATATTCCAGACGGAGAACCAGCAGGCATTAGATACAGTAATCCTGTCATGGAAGCCATGTTTAACTTCACACTTGCCAGCATAAAACCATGAACTGAATAAAAACTTTGTCAATAAAAAAGCTAATGTTATAGACCACACCATTCTGTTTCCATCCATGCCTGCTGATCAGGTGCTTTTGTAGCATATGCTCGTGTAGCTCTCAAAACCGGACAAGGTAACTCTGAATTACCGGAATATTCAATAAAAAATCAAAAATTTTGTGGAATCTGACATTTTCACGTGAATATATATAATGCAGGGGTTCCCT
>CAZHUX010000040.1:0-17623 GCA_964535445.1 uncultured Galactobacillus sp.
TAAAGGAGAAAGGAGAACCAGTCACTATGGTAAGTGCATACAAAGGCGTATTTGACAAAGGTAGAAATGAAGGCATCTCTATTGGCGAAGCAAGAGGCAGGAACCAAGGTATCTCTATTGGTGAAGCAAGAGGAAGAAATGAAGGCATGATTAGTGTCTACTATCAGGATATGAAGATGAGTCCTGAGGCTATCTCCAAGAAGATGAATGAACCTCTTGATGTTGTGAACAAAGTTATTCAGGATCTGAAGAAATAGATTCATTCAGACTCATTTAATAGACACAGAGAATGAAATCTGCATCCAGGAATGCTTGCAGATGGAATGCCTGAGGATAAAGTCATTCAGTATTTCGGTCTTTCAAAAGAGGAAGTAGAGAAGCTGTCCAGGGAAAAGTGATTCATACATTGTTATCATGTTATGTATTATTTGTAATCAGGCATCGTCCGGTATCGCGGGCGATGTTTTTTATTAAAAAATTCAATTTATGTCTGAAAATGTAAAATACACGAAATAGATTCATAGTGCTCAGGATTGCGATCCGAATAATGGTTTGAGTCCAAATTATGCTGTGAAACGATATACGTTATGATTAAACCATTATGAATTATGCAGGCTGGAAAATGATAGCTATCTTAAATAATGACATATAGATAATTAAGATTTAACGCTGAAGTAGATGTTGATGTTTCTTATCATATTACTTGTAAACAGGAGGAAATATAAATGTATAACTTTGATTTCTATATGCCGACATATGTATTGTTTGGGGAAGGCAGATTACAGGATCTGCACGCGCAGAACCTGCCTGGAAAGAAAGCTCTGATAGCAATTTCAAATGGTCATTCTGTGATTAAGTACGGCTATCTGGATCAGTTGAAGAAGGAACTGGATTTAGCAGGTGTTTCTTATGAAGTGTTTAATGAGATTCGTCCTAATCCAACCGATCATAATGTTATGGATGGTGCGAAGAAGGCCAAGGAAACAGGATGTGACTTTGTGATTGCCCTTGGTGGCGGATCGGTAATGGATTGTGCCAAGTGCATTGCCTTAATGATGACAAATCCTGGTGATATCTGGGATTACAGTTTATCTGAGTCAGGTGGAAAGAAGAATGCACCAAATGATGCTGCACCGATTGTATGCATTACTACAAGTGCAGGTACTGGTTCTGAAGTAGATGTAGCTTCTGTTATTTCCAAGGATGAAGTAGATGAAAAGACAGGTATCTTCTTCCCTTCCATGTTTCCGACATTGTCTGTTGTAGACTCTAACCTGATGATGAGTGTGCCCCCAAAGTTTACGGCTTATCAGGGAATGGATGCTTTCTTCCATGCGTCAGAGACAGTTATAAACAAGAATGTACATCCAATGGCAGAGATGTTTGCCTTAAAGACGATAGAATTAATCGCAGAATATCTGCCAACAGCTTATAAGGATGGCAGTAATAAGGAAGCACGTTCCATGACTGCTTTGGCAAATACATTAGCCGCATACTATATGATGTGTACATCTGCACATACCATGGAACACACAATGGGTTCTTTCCATCCGAATCTGATTCATGGCAAGGGATTAATCGAGATTGCGCATGCATACTATGATTTCTTTGCGGAAAGAAAGGCATGTGAAGGTCAGATGATCAAGATGGCTAGGGCTATGGGTGTAGAGAATGCCACATCTGGAAAAGACTTTGTCAAGGCATTGGATGATCTGATCGCATCTGTAGGATGTGCAGATGTCAAGATGAGTGATGATGGTATTACAAAGGAAGAGCTGAAGCTGTATCCTGCCAAGATTCATCATGTATTAGGAGGTGATATCACAGCTGATCCATTACCATTATCTGATGAAGATTATCTGGCAATTTATGAAAATGCATGGAAGTAATGCATAGAAGATGGAAGTATAAAAGCTTCCATCTTTTTTTGTATAACCTGTACGCATACAAGATTAAGTGATCGATATTGTACTTATTCTTTTAGCAGAGCTAAAGTAACTCATGTAAAAAGAAAGATGAGGTAAAGGTTATGAATGTCTTGTTTGTTAACGGAAGTCCTGAAAAGAATGGCAATACAGCAGCACTTGCAAAAGCATTGTTACAGGGACATGAATATGAAACATTAAATTTAACTGATTACAGAATCAATACATATGGTCAGACATTACCTGGTGATCAGTTTGATGAAGTGATTGAAAAGATCAGAAAGGCAGATGTCCTGGTTATGGGGTCACCGGTATACTGGCATAATATCTGCGGCAGTATGCGTACATTACTGGATCGTTTCTATGGTCCGGTAGCACCAGGATCACTGCATGGAAAGCTGTTCTTCCTGTTCCAGGGAGCTGCACCAGAGAAGTGGATGCTTGATGCTGGTGAGTATACGATGAAGAGATTTGCCGGACTATATGGACTAGAGTATGAAGGCATGGCATCCAATACTCAGGAAGCGAAGAAACTTGGAGAAAAACTGTAATGAAAACCTGGTTAATCACAGGTGCTTCTACCGGCATTGGCAGAGGTATCGCAGAAGCTGTCTTAAAGCATGGTGATCAGGCTGCTGTTACGGCAAGAGACAGTCATAAGATGGATGATCTTGTACAGAAATATGGAGACAAAGTACTCCCTTTATCTCTTGAAGTTACAGATAAAAGCCAAAGAGAAGATGCGGTAAAGAAAACCATTGAGACATTTGGCAGTATTGATGTACTCGTCAATAATGCCGGCAGAGGACATTTTGGAGCGGTGGAAGACAGCAGTGATGAAGATATTCGTCTTTTATATGAGACAAATTTCTTTGGACCTGTCGGTATGATCCGTAATGTTCTTCCATACATGCGTGAAAGACATTCCGGCATGATTATCAATGTCTCCTCTATGGGAGTGATGTTTGAAAACGGAACGGGTAATGCCTACTATGTTTCTTCCAAGGCTGCTTTGGAAATGCTGAGTGATGTTCTGAAAAATGAAGTAAAACCGTTAGGTATTGATGTCATGATCGTAGAACCTGGCACATTTAAAACAGAGTTCAGAGTATCTGCCATCCAGGATGAAAGCAGAGAAATTAAAGATTATGACAAGACAGCCGGTGCTTCCAGAAAGTATCTGAAGGAACATCCGTATAACCAGTCAGGAGATCCTTCTAAAGCTGGTGAGGCAATATACAAAGCCGTGAATCAGAAAGACAAACCGGAAGTACTGATTCTTGGCAAAGGTATGATAGAAGCAGCTGAAAAAACGTTACATGACAGAATAACAGAAATCCGCAAATGGCGTGATTTAAGTGAAAGTACAGATTATGAATAATGGCTTTGGGTTAACCTGAGCCATTTTATATAAGGATGATATGAAAGCATATTTTAATGAGAATACAAAATTATCAAATGTTATCCATGATCCTTCTTTTAAGGATTATGGAAGACTTCTGTTACCAGTAAATAAAGGGTATTACAGTGGGAATACAATAAAGGATCTATCTTTAATCTGGTATGAGAAACCGGATGTAAAAGAAACACAGGCAATATTCAATACCTTAAAAGAGCATGCAGAAGAAGGAAAGACGATCTTCTTTGATATCTATACAGATAAAGAGAAAGCAGAAGATCCCCGTAAGAAAGATACAGGATTGTTTTTCTTTGAAGGAAAGAAAAATGCACCTGTGGCGATATGCAATGCGGGTGGAGGATTTGTCTATGTAGGTGCTGTGCAGGACAGTTTCCCGCATGCATTGGAATTAAGTCATATGGGTTATACCGCATTTGCCTTAATCTACAGACCAGGCTGGGATACAGCTATGGAAGATCTTGCCAGAGCAATCAGCTTTCTCTATGATCATGCCTCGGATCTTTCCATAGATATGAAACATTATTCTTTATGGGGAGGATCTGCCGGAGCCAGAATGGCAGCCACATTAGGTAATAAAAAGTATCTTGCTTATCTTACAAACAGAAGAGATATTCCGCAGGCTTCTGCAGTAATCATGCAGTATACAGGTCATGATGAAGTATCTCTGGATGATGCGCCAACCTATGCCTGTGTGGGAGATAATGACTATATTGCGGACTGGAGAGTCATGCAGAGAAGACTAATGCTGTTAAAAAGATATGGCATACCGGTTGAATTTCATGTCTATCATGGTCTGCATCATGGCTTTGGACTTGGCACAGGAACAACAGTGGCAGAAGGGTGGATCAATGATGCCGTATCGTTCTGGAAAGAGAATATGCATGAATAAGAGATACATTGTCATGATGCTTGCAGGTATGATGATGCTTTCAGGATGTAAAAGCAGGAGTGTTTCTGATAACAGTGATGTAAAGAAAGAACAATGGTCCATAGATGACCATGGACCTGTGTATGTCTATTTGCCGGAGGATATCCAGAAGGATGAAAAGCTTCCTCTGGTTCTGGATATGAATTGTACAGGTGGTGATCCGCAATCTGAAGCAGTATCCAATGGATGGGACAAAGAAGCTGTTAAAGAGAGATTGATTGTTGTATCACCAGAGTACAATGATGCCGCTACATACAGTGAAGTGGACTATATGATGGATGTTGTGGATGAGGCAATAAAGAGATATCCGGTAGATGAAACAAGAATCTATGCCACAGGTTTCTCTAATGGCGGAGCCTTATCTGTGGCATTAGCTTCCAGGCATCCGGAACGGTTTGCGGCTATTTCTGCCTCGGGATGGATGATACCTGCGGAAAATACAGATCATGGATACAGTATGCCTTTCCAGTTATTGCAGGGGACAGAAGAATTTACAGAGACAGATAGTCATGGAAATCATGAAGTTATGTCTGATGAAAGAGAAGCCTTGGAAAGCCTATTTACAATGAATGATATGGACTATGGCAATCCTGATTATGCAAAGACGCCGTACTGGGGTTATGTACCAGATAAATCCTATGTTCTGTATCCGGAATATACAGACTATGACATCCATGGAGACAATTCTGAAAAGAAATCAGGCATTTCATGGACAGTGAATGAATATTATAAAGATGGTTATCAACATCCTTTTACTCAATTGATTCTGATTGATGGTGCAGAGCACGTCATGCACAGCAATCATGCAGAACTGGCATGGAATTTCTTCAGACATTTTCAAAGGAATTCTGATGGGAAAATAAGAGAATCCTGACGTATTACTTCTTTACTGCACATTATTCGTATGAAAAATGTTAATCAATCCCGGAGGATCTCATGGTCTTTGCTTTTGTATGACTTTTTCAGACTAAAGACATATATTGACTGATAAAATTGCTTTCATTCATTGAGAAAATGAGTATGATCTAGTACGGGACTTATGAAATAAGTCAGGATTTTTATGAAGTATTTAAGATTAGTAAGAAATGAGAATTATAACCGTTATAAAGATAAGATAAATCAGGAAAACAAACTTGCGCTGGGACTAGTTATAGCGGCTACCTTTATCTTCCTGACGATCAATTTACTGTTAAGAATGGCAGTAGGAAGAAACTATGTGCATACCAGTACACTGACAATGCAGCTGGTTTATTTTGCAATTGCGATTGTTTTTTATTTTGCTTTTTTAAAGAACAGAAAAGCAGACTTTACATTATGGATGTATTTCTTTGAAGGACCGGTTCTGTTAATTGCCATGCTGGATGCGATCCTTTATGAACCGAATCAGATAACATATCTGTTTATGATCTTTCTGCTGATTTACCCTCTTTTTATTATGGATAAGCCATGGAAGATCATGACATTTATCATATGTACCGCAGTGATATATGCAGTTATTTCCGGATATGTAGAACCACCGCATATATATGCATTTGATATGATCCATCTGGTGGATACATCTTTGTTAAGCATGGGATCCAGTCTTTTCTTTAATATTGTGAGAATGCGCAGTATTCAGTATGGAGATCATATTGAAAAGATCTCTGAGGAAGATCCTCTGACAGGTCTCTATAACCGTACCGGAGCCAGAAAGTATGCCGATCCACATGTACCATGTATCTTTATCTATATGGATCTGGATCTGTTTAAGGAAATCAATGATGCCTATGGGCATGAACAGGGAGACCATATCCTGATTGAAACAGCCAGTGCATTAAATATGAATTTCAGAAAGAGCGATGTCATCATCAGACTGGGTGGAGATGAGTTTGCGGTCTATTCACCAGGTGGGTGGACAATGGAAGGCATAGAGAATAAATTATCTGATCTTCTCCACAGCATCCGTGAAATAAATATGTCAGGAGAAGTAACAGCCAGCATTGGCTGTGCCTATGCTCCAAATGGATGCGAGTCATTGGAAGAGTTAGCCAGAAGAGCAGATCAGGCAATGTATGAAGCCAAAAAGGAAGGTAAAGACAGTTACCGGATTGTTACGGTTATGTAGTATGAGAAAGTGATTATGAAGGAGGAAGATGTATGTGGGATCTGAGTTATACACTGCCTACATTAGTTATTTTAATGATTATTACAGGTGCGTATCTGAGCAGAAAAAGACTGCCTGTAAGAGTCAGCCGTGCCTTTGGAATCCTTCTTGTCATTGCTTTGGCAACATTAATCACAGACTACACTTCCACCAGAATGGATGAAAATCCGGGTATGTTTTCTGAAGGTCTGCTGTGGTTTGTAAACTATCTGTTTTTTGCCTTGTTTTTAATCCGGAGCTTTTGTCTGTTCTGGCTGCCTGTGGAGTTATTTGACTTCCAAAAACAGAAGACACATGGATTTGTATTCAGATGTATAGAAGTATGTGAACAAGTATTCCTGCTTATCGGCAGTATCAATGGATGGATTTTCCATATTTCTAATGGAATCTATTACAGCGGACCATTATATTTCTTCATTAATCTGCAGTTTATTGTCTGGATCATAATCGGATTTGTGTTTCTTATAAAAATGGGAAAATCCCTCGATGTACCAAAGACAGGAGTATATCTGTATCTGACAGTACTTTTAATAGGTATCACGGTACGCTGGCTTGTACCCTATGTAGTGGTCATGAATATCTTCTGTATGTTTGCCATTATGATAATCTATCTGGTATATCTGAACCCGGATCAGTATATCGATGATGTTACAAGATGCTTTAATAACAAGGGATGGCAGAAAGTCCTGAATGAAGTCGGAATGTTCAGTGACTTCAATATGACCGGCTTTGGCATCAGAAATTACCGGGCCTTAAGAGAAACCCGCAGCCGGAATGAGATTAACTATTCCCTGAGTGCAATAGGTGAATGGGTACGTCATACATGGCCGCATCTTTCTTCTTTCTATATCGGGAATGGTATTTTTATCATTTCGTACTATAAATGGTTTGATCAGGAATCTGTTATCAATGCAGTGAATGAACGTTTTCAGCTGCCATGGGATTCTGATCATGGCGAGTATTATCTGAATGTGAATCAGATGCGCATGAACATGCAGGAGATCAGGGATTACAGTGATATTCTGCCAGGGGTAATGCAGGATGTGGGTCAGGAACTGATTCAGCCGGATGAAAGAGAAATATTAGTTGTAGATAAAGCCCGCATGCAGGAACATGCCCGTAAAGCAGAAGTAGGAAAGCTTCTTTCCGATGCTCTGGAACAGGATCAGCTGGCCATGTTTTTACAGCCGGTAGTAAGAACAGATACTGAGCAGGTAGAAGGAGCGGAAGCTTTATGTCGTCTTTCTGACGGTAAGGGAGGATATGTATATCCTGATGAGTTTATTAAGATTGCCATGATGTCAGGCAACATCGGCAGATTAGGCAGACAGATGTTCCGTAAGGCTTGTGCTTTTATGAGTAAAGAAGAAGTGCGTTTCAGTAATATTAAATGGATCAATGTCAATGTAGCCCCGGAACAGTTCCGTAATCCAAAGCTGCTGGATCAGTTTATAGATATATTGAAGGAATATAAACTGGATCCTTCTTTAATCCATCTTGAGATTACAGAAGAAACCATGATAGACCGTAACTTACTGCATGAAAATATGAAGAAATTCAGTGAACATGGATTTATATTCTCCATGGATGATTTCGGCAGTTCCTATTCCAATATGATCCGTTTACAGCAGAATCATTTCTCATCTGTAAAGATAGACAGAGATTTTACCTGGAGCTATTTCAAGGAAAAGACAACATTACTGCCAGATATTATTACGACCTGTCATAATCTTGGTATTCAGGTAGTGACAGAAGGTGTTGAAACAAAGGAAATGGCAGATGGAATAAAGGCAATTCATGCGGATTATATACAGGGGTATTATTATTCAAAGCCGATTCCGGCAGAAGAGTTCCTTGATAAATATGTAAGCAGACAATAAAAAATACTGCAGAAATCTGAATGTATCAGATAACTGCAGTATTTTATTTACTTCTGTTTATCAAGAATGCCGCTTTCTTTAACAGCCTGTATGACTTCATGGATTGTATCTGTATCTACGGTTAAGGCAAAGCGTACATAACCTTCTCCAAGTGGTCCGAAGGAAGAACCAGGTGTACAGATAACACCGCTCTTATCCATTAAGTCAAGACAGAACTGTACACTGTTATCATACCATTCCGGAATCGGTGCCCAGACAAACATGGAACCATGAGAATCCGGTACATTCCAGCCTATGGAACGGAAACCACCGCATAAGGCATCTCTTCTTTCCTGATAGATCTGATTCTGTTTCTTTACGGAATCCAGAGGACCTGTTAATGCCGCAATAGCTGCTTTCTGTAATGGCATGAACATACCGAAGTCATACTGACTTCTTAACTTATGAAACATCTGTACAACATCACTTCTGCCAACCAAGAAGCTTAATCTGGCCCCGGTGACATCAAAGCTCTTGGATAGTGAGAAGAACTCTACACCGGTTTCCATGGCACCGGGATAATGCAGGAAGCTTCCTCCTTTATGACCATCAAAGATAATGTCGGAATAAGCATTGTCATGAATGATCAGAACATCATGTTTCTTTGCCCAGGCAATGATTTCCATGTAGTTTTCATCAGTACCTACCGATCCGGTCGGATTGGAAGGTAATGAAACAATCATGAACTTTGCCTCATCTGCGACTTCATCAGGAATATCCTGTACATGCGGTAAGAAATCATGTTCCTTTACCATCGGATAATAGAATGTCCGTAATCCTGCCATATTGGCACAGGTAATAAATGCCGGATAGCATGGCGTAGGCAGAATGCATAAATCACCTTCATCTGCCAGCACCATACCAATATGAGCCATACCTTCCTGACTGCCCGGACAGCTGGCGATCATATCTCTTTCTATTGTTACGTCAAATCTTTTCTTATAGTATGAGATAACTGCATCCAGCAGTTCATCACTGTCACGCAGTGTATATTTCCAGTTCTCAGGATCTTCAGCACTTTCAATTAATGCTTTACGGATATGTTCTGGTGTTTCAAAGTCTGGTGTACCTACGGAAAGGTTATAAGTCTTTCTTCCCTGTTTTTCTAATTCTATTTTCTTTTCGTTTAAAGCTGCGAAGATTTCATTTGGAAATCTTTCCATACGTTTACTGAATTTCATATATTGCCTCTTTTAGTGAAAATTGTATGCATTTATAAACCTTCAGGTCAATGGTTAAGAACCTTAGGAAAGCATACAGTGTGATTGAACAATGAAAAAATGAAAATAGATTAATGGTTTTTCTTCTGATATTCCTGAAGATTATGGACAAGATCATCATAATCACGATGCTTCATATCCGGGAAGGCTTTTAACAGACGTCCTGTACCAAAGGCAGTATGACTGGTTATATCTTCACGTAAATCTTCATACCGCTTCTGCAGTTCTTTCTTAGTTTTCTGATAGTTATCTTGTTTCTGATGAATAGACTCTTCGCGCTGATATTGTTTCTCTGCCTTCATAACAGAATGTTCTGTACGGATATCCTCAGCGGATTCTTCAACGGCATCACGCAGATCATCTTTGGCAAGAGTGGCCTGGATCTTCTGTTCCTGGACTTCATCGTTTAACTTAATGGAGCTTTGACCAAGCACATTACTGAGCTGATCACTGCCTGCCCGTAACTTCTTATCTAATTCATCCAGTGATTTTAATTTCTTGTTTAAGCCGGCTGCTGTTAATACAGTTGCGATAAAGTCAATCAGATAGAGGATATACAGGACAAGCATGATCCACCATCCATAGGAAGGTGATATGACGCTGTTACATAAGTGCTCGGAGATCGGATGTACAAGCTTCATGACGACAACACATCCCATGCCCCATAAAACAGAAAAGAGAGGACATATGTATCCACCTATATTGCCAGGCATATTACTGTAGTCCCACCACCTTGCATGGAAACAATGATATAAGAGAAAACCGGCAATGAATTCTATGATAGTTGTTAAGATCATCCCGCCGATAAATACAAACCATGTATTAGGTTCATTAGTAGAGGCATTCTTCGGGAGCTCATTTACCATCGCAATGATTGCTAACATGCCAAAGCCATAGACCGGACATACCGGTCCGTTTAGAAATCCACGGTTAATGATCTTTCCCTGTTTCAGGGCATGATAGACTACTTCCACACACCATCCAAGGAAAGAATAGATCAGAAAATACATGCATATCTGATAATAGGTCATCTGAAAAATCATAAAAAGGTCCCCCTGATAAGTATAAAGGCATCTGTACTATTCAGATGCCTGTTTCTTCATTTCATCTACACTTCTTGTTTTAAAGTTAGCTGTGGCAGGATTATGACCTTCTTCAGCTTTATACATATCTACCCAGGTATGGACTTCTTTGCCTGGTATTCTTTTATTCGGATCAAAGTGACTCAGATCTCTTGCAATCTGACTGGCTGCGATTAAACCGGCCGCAGATGGTACAAAGGCAGTAGAACCCGGAATATCTCTGCGGTCTGTGCATTTACGCTTTGTGCCAGGCGGGCAGATGCAGTGATAGCGGCATGAGTTAGCTGTATCTTCATCCATAGGACGAATCGGAGGCTCAGTACTGTAGATAACCTTTAACTTACGGACACCTCTTTTACGCAGCTCATAGCGCATGACACGGGCTAAAGGATCTCCCTTTGTTTTATAGATATCGGTTATCTCTAACTTTGTAGGATCCAAACGATTGCCGCATCCCATGATGGATATGATCGGTACATGATTCTTCTGTGCTTCCAGGATGATGTCAATCTTGGCTGTGACAGTATCTACGGCATCGACGATGTAATCATACTGGCTGAAATCAAACTTATCTCTTTCTTCTGGAAGATAGAAACATTTATAGGTATTTACTTTAATATCCGGACAGATGTCATGGACTCTCTGCGCTGCTGCATCTACCTTATACTGACCAACAGTCTTTCTTGTCGCAAGGATCTGACGGTTGATATTGGTTAAGCATATACGGTCATCATCAATCAGATCAAGAGTTCCGATACCGGTTCTGGCTAAAGCTTCGACAACATAGCCGCCGACACCACCAACACCAAAGACAGCAACTCTGCTGTTTGCGATCTTTTCAAGTGAGTTGGATCCCATGACGAGTTCGGTTCTGGAAAACTGATTTAATGCCATATCTGTTTTACTCCTTTATGCGGTGTATATCTTAGAATAAGGATGGAATTTAAGCAATGTTTCTGCTTTACTTAGACAATTGAGAAATAATATTCGCTAACTTATGCTGGTCTTCTTTCCGGTAGGTAATATAGAAATCGGCATGTGCATCTTTATCTTTAATCGGAACAGCAGTTCTGTTAATGCCATACATACCGTTTTCTTTGATGGATAAGTCTGTCACAAAGGTCGGAATAGAAGAGCTCTTGGCTAATTCTTCCATGTCACGATGACTGTCCTGGACAAGAAAGTGACTGTTTGGAAGATTTTTTCTGTGAATGGAATCCCAGAAACCAATACGGTTTAAAACAAGGAAACTTTCTCCATCCATTTCTTTAAAGAAAACAGATTTTCTTCTTGAAAGGGGATGACTTTTAGGCAGGCAGAACATCAGATTCTCTGATTCATAGAATATGCTTGTACATCTTTCATCATTTAATGCATAGGGAAGAATAATAAACTGATACATCTTCGTGGCTAATAATCCCTGTAACAGTAATGTTTCATCCTTGATTTCCATTGTGACAGTTCTATCCGGATAAACTCTAGAAACAAGCGTTGGAAAATGCCAGAGAGGTGCTGGTGCTACAGAACCAATAGAGATGGTATTCTTCTGACGGTCGTAAAGCTGAAGGGCTGATTCCATTAAATCAGCATCATCCATGATCTTTTTTGCATAGTCAACCGCAAGTTTTCCGGTATCGTTTAACTTCAGTTTGTTTTTGCCATGTTCAAATAATTCGACCTGAAGCTGATCTTCCAGATGGCGCATATTTCTCGATAAAGAAGGCTGCGAAGTATGAAGCTTTGCGGCAGCTTCTGACAGGGTTCCATATTGGGCAAAAGCCAGAAATTCCTTTAATATTTCAAAATCCAGCATGAGAACACTCCTTTATTACTATTCATTACATGAATAGCATAATACACATTCTATATTGTACTTCTGGTTTCTGAAAGACTATTTTAACAATGCAAAAAAGGAGAACAGAAATGAAGAAAACATTAGTTGCTTATTTTTCTGCAGGTGGAACAACAAAAAACAGAGCAGTACAGTTAGCAGATACGATCTATGCGGATCTCTATGAGATTACTCCAAAGAAACGTTACAGTGAGGAAGACCTTGACTGGATGAATAAAAGAAGCAGAACAACCCTTGAAAGTAAGGATCCTTCCGCAAGACCTGAAATAAATGGAACTGTTGATACTTCAGAATATGAAAGAATTGTGATCGGATTTCCGATCTGGTGGTATACAGCACCACGCATTATTCAGACATTTATCGAACAGAATGATCTGAAAGGAAAAGAGGTTTATCTTTTTGCGACATCTGGTGGAAGCAGTGTTGATAAGGCTGAAGAGGATTTAAGAAAACAGTATCCATCGCTTAATATCGTAAGTGGAAAACTGTTAAATACTTTTAATGAAGAAGATGTAAAGAACTGGATGGAGGAAAAATAATGGATACATATGATTTTTATGCACCGACAAGAGTGCTGTTTGGAAATGGCACTTTAAACCAGCTTCACACATTACCAATGCCTGGAAAGAAAGCATTGCTGGTGATCTCTAATGGTAAATCTACGATTCTGAATGGTTCCCTCGATCGTACGAAAGAAGAATTACAGAAGGCTGGCGTAGAGACAGTTGTCTTTAATAAGATAGCCGCAAATCCATTAAAGTCCGTTGTTGAAGAAGGCGCAAAGTTCGGACGTGAGAATCATGTAGACTTTGTGGTGGCATTAGGCGGCGGTTCCGTAATGGATGCGGCCAAGAACATTGCCATGTTTATCCCACAGCCTTCTGATGATTTATGGGATTATGCATATGGTGAAACAGGTAAAGGCAAGATGATAGATAATCCTGTATTACCATGGATTGCCATTACGACTTCTGCCGGTACAGGATCAGAAGTAGATTCAGCCGGTGTTATTACAAATCCTGACACAAATGAAAAGATCGGTGTAGGCGGCTTCCCGGGAATGTTTGCGACATATGCCATCGTTGATCCTGAGTTAACAAGAACCGTACCAGAGAAGTTTACCGCATATCAGGGATTTGACGCATTATTCCATTCCTTAGAAGGTTATATCAGCAATCGCCATAACTTAATGAGTGACATGGTACAGAAAACTGCCATTGAAAATATCGGTAAGTATCTGCCAAGAGCAGTCAAAGATGGCAATGACATGGACGCAAGAGAACATGTTGCTTTTGCGAATACGATGTCCGGTTATTCCATGGATGTATCCGCTTGTTCATCCGAACATTCCATGGAACATGCCATGAGTGCTTATCACGGTGATCTGCCTCATGGTGCAGGATTGATCATGATTTCATTAGAATATTTTAAGTTCTGGATCAATAAGCATGTCTGTGATGATAGATTCATTGATATGGCAAGGTTCTTAGGCAATGAGAATGCGGATAAGCCAGAGGATTTCCTGACAGCTTTATCTGATCTTGAGAAAGCATGTGGAGTAGATCAGTTAAAGATGTCTGATTATGGCATACAGCCAGATGAATTTAAAGATATGGCAGTCAATGCCAGAAAGACCATGGGCGGATTATTCATGTGTGATCCTGGTGAAACAACAGATGAAGATATTATTGGTATCTATGAAAGGTCGTACAGATAATGGCAGAAAAGATCAAGCAGACAGCAGGCAGAGATAATTTGGGTTCATTTGCGCCAGACTTTGCCCATTACAATGATGACATTCTGTTTGGAGAAAACTGGAATAATACAGATATTGATTTAAAGACAAGAAGTATAGTTGTGATTTCTGTCTTTATGGGCAGAGGATTGGTCAATGATTCTTTGAAGTATCATCTGATGACTGCTAAAAAGAATGGTGTTACAAAGAAAGAAATTGCGGCAATTATCACCCATGCGGCTTTCTATGCCGGCTGGCCGGTTGCCTGGGCTGTATTCAATATGGCTAAGGATATATGGAATGATGATGAAGATATCAAAAGTGATTCCGCAAAGGATGCTTATCAGAAGACAATCTTCTTCCCGATAGGTGATCCAAATGATGCCTATGCAAAGTATTTCAAGGGTAACAGTTATCTTGCGCCAGTATGTGGACAGCCTTTCCCGATTGCCAATGTGACATTTGAACCGGGATGCCGTAATAACTGGCATATTCATCATGCCTCAAAAGGCGGAGGTCAGTTACTGATCTGTGTCGGTGGCCGCGGCTACTATCAGGAATGGGGTAAGGACCCGGTTGAAATGACACCTGGAAAGATCATTGAAATACCTGCCAATGTAAAGCATTGGCATGGGGCAGCACCGGATTCCTGGTTCTCTCATCTGGCATTTGAAATTCCGGGTGAAGATACTTCCAATGAATGGCTGGAACCGGTATCCGATGAGGAATACAACAAATTGAAGTAACAGAGTGAGGATACCATATATCCTCCTTTTCTTAAGAAAAGATACTGTATATCTTAATATTCAGAAGTGAAACATACTTCAGGGATGTATACAATACATGTGTAAGGAGGATGTTATGACAGAATTAGAGAAACTGGATGCTGGTCTTCCCTATGATGTGAATGACCCGGAAGTGGATGCGAGAAAGCTTCATGCCGTAAAGGGATGTCAGAAGCTTGAAGCAGTGGATCCCTTAGATAAAGAAGGTAAAGAAAAAGCAATCAGAGAACTGTTTGGTAAAGCAGGAAAGAATCCGAATGTATTAACCGGATTTCATTGTGATAATGGCAGGAATATCGAAGTTGGTGATGAATTTTTAGCTAACTATAATGTCACGATTCTGGATATTGCCAAAGTCACAATGGGCAACAATGTATGGATAGGACCAGGTACATTAATCGCAACGGTAAACCATCCTTTAAATCCGGCTGGAAGAAGAAAGCATCTTGGTATAGCCAAACCGATTCATATCGGTAATGATGTCTGGATTGGCGGTAATGTGACAATCCTGCCGGGAGTCACTATAGGCAATAATGTTGTTGTGGCAGCTGGTGCAGTAGTAACAAAAGATGTACCTGATAATACGTTAGCTGGTGGTGTTCCGGCTAAAAAGATTAAAGATCTGGTGAATGATGTTGAATAAAATCTGTCTGCTTTGCGGGCAGATTTCTTTTATGTGGTATAAGATTATTCTATGTCAAATGTAATTGTGATTGGCGGCGGGGCATCAGGAATGATGTGTGCTGCCCTGTTAGGACAAAAAGGAATAAGAACAACACTTATAGAACATAATGAAAAGTTAGGTAAGAAACTGTTTATTACAGGCAAGGGAAGATGCAACTTTACCAATGCCTGCGATGAAGAAACTTTCCTTCAGCATGTTGTTTCTAATCCTAAGTTTTTATACAGATCTATTTATCATATGAATGCAGATGATGTAATGCATCTGTTTGAATCATGGGGTATGCCTTATCAGGTAGAAAGAGGGAGAAGGGTATTCCCTGCATCTAATCATTCTTATGATGTCATTGATGCATTGAAAAGAGAATTAAAGAAATACTATGTCAAAGTTCTTTTGAATACAGAAGTAAAGGAAATCTTACAGGAAGATGGATCTGTTAAAGGCGTAAAAGTCATACATAGTTCTGCATTAGGCAATTGGAAGAAAGAAGAGAATGCCATGCAGATAAACCATGAAAGGAATTCAATTCATGGCAATACCGTATTCATGCCCGCTGATACAGTTGTAATAGCTACAGGAGGATTATCTTATCCTTCTACAGGTTCTTTAGGAGATGGTTATTGCTTTGCGAAAGATATGGGTATGCAGGTGACAGAATGTTATCCATCTTTAGTGCCGATTGATTGTAAAGAAAAGTATCTGTATGAATTAAGAGGATTTACTTTAAAGAATGTTACTCTGCATGTTAAAGATGGTAAGAAAGATCTGTTTCATGAGCAGGGTGAAGTTATGTTTACTAATACTGGTATCACGGGACCTTTAGCACTTAAGCTCAGTGCAAAGTGCGGACCATTGATTGGTAACAAATCATTAGAGGCATGGATTGATTTAAAACCTGCAGTAACTGAAGAACAGTTAGATAAAAGATTATTAAGGTTATTTGAAGCAAATAAGAATCATGATTTAAAAACAATCATGCATGAATTATATCCTTCCCGTATGATTCCAGTGATGGAGAAAGTCAGTGGTATATCTTTTGATAAAGTGATTCATGATGTTACTAAGGAAGACAGGAAAAAGATTATTGAAGCTACCAAGCATTTTCCATTAACACTTGTAAAGTTAAGAGGATATCAGGAAGCAGTCATAACCAAGGGAGGTATTTCTGTTAAGGAATTAAATCCCGGTACTATGGAAGCTAAGAAGGTATCAGGACTCTACTGTATAGGGGAAGTTATAGATACAGATGCCTATACAGGTGGATATAATCTTCAGATAGCATGGTCTACTGCATCATTAGCAGCCAAAGCAATAACAGATAAGATAGGATAATAGATATGAGCAGGCTGAAAGAGTTAATACAGGAATACTGTCCGGATGGGGTGAAGTATAGGAAGCTGTCTGAAGTGACGGTCAGATTAAAGGGCAGCAAGATTACTGCAGGTCAAATGAAAACTATGATTGTCCCGGATGGACCTGTTCGTATTTTTGCTGGTGGTCAAACTCAGATTGATACTGATTATGAACACGTGCAAGGTATGAGTTTAATTAATGAACCCAGTGTTCTTGTTAAGTCACGTGGAATCATAGATGTTGTCTATTACGATAAGCCATATACATTCAAGCAGGAAATGTGGGCTTATAAAGGTAATGATTATTTAGATACGAAATTCTTGTATTACTTTTTAACGACACAAATTAACAGATTGCAGGATGCTGGCAGCGGCATGGGCTCAATGCCACAAATCAAGTTATCTGACACTGATAATCTTGAAATCCCAATTCCACCTTTACCTGTACAGCAGGAAATTGTCAGAATTCTAGATTCTTATACGGAATCAGAACAAGAACTTGAAAAACAATTAGAACAAGAACTGGAACTGAGAAAGAAACAGTATAAATACTATGAAAACAGTCTCATGAAGTTTGATG
>CAZHUX010000041.1:0-17255 GCA_964535445.1 uncultured Galactobacillus sp.
CGTGTAAATCATACCACCTCAGACAAATCAATGACAGGCAAAATCAAGGTTTGTTGCATATGTTACAGATAAAATGCATCACTATGGTAAAATATCAGTTGAATGTGAGGTAATAAGGAAATGAGTGAAAGAAACGCAAAAGGAAAAACACCAGAGGATTATGGCTTCCATATGCCTGAGAAAGATCCGTTTCATATTGATCTGAATGAGAAATCTTCAGTTAAGAAAATTATCGGTGTTGTATCAGGCAAAGGTGGTGTAGGAAAGTCCTTTGTGACCAGTATGCTGGCATCGGAAATGATGCGCAGAGGACACCGCAGTGCCGTATTGGATGGTGATATTACCGGCCCATCTCAGGGCAAGGCATTTGGTATTCATGAACCTGCCACAGGCGATGGCAAGTATATCTATCCATATGTATCTCCAAAGGGAATACAGGTAATCACAACCAATATGATCCTGGATTCTGACGATACGCCAGTCATCTGGAGAGGACCTATGGTTGCCAATATTCTGAAACAGTTCTATACGGATGTGATCTGGGACAATGTCGATTACATGTTTGTAGATATGCCGCCGGGAACATCCGATGTTCCATTAACTGCATTCCAGTCTATTCCGTTAGATGGTATTGTCGTTGTAACCTCGCCACAGGAGTTAGCTGGTATGGTTGTAGAAAAGGCAATCAATATGGCTGAAAAGATGAATATCAAAGTCATTGGTTTAATTGAAAACATGAGCTATGTTAAATGTCCGCATTGTGGTGAGAAGATCGAGGTATTCGGCAAGTCTCATTTATCTGAAATAGCAGAGAAATTCCATCTTCCTGTTCTTGCGAGAATCCCGCTGGATCCAAAGATTTCCGAAGCTGCAGATGCAGGTAAGATTGAAGATCTTGAAGTAGAAGAACTGAAACCAGCCGCAGATGCAGTAGAAAATATCTGATTTCTTCACTTAGAATTCACGCAATGCAGGTACTATACATCATGTGAGGGTGATACTATGACGAAAATACTGATAGTAGACGATGAAGAAAAGATCCGTGCCATGATTGACAAGTATGCAAGGCATGAGGGCTTTGAAACAGATCAGGCCGGTGATGGCATGGAAGCTGTCGAGAAGTGCGAAAAGAACGACTATGATCTTGTCATCATGGATGTCATGATGCCGGAACTGGATGGCTTTTCAGCCGTCAAGGAAATCAAGAAGACCAAGCCGGATATGCCGTTTATCATGCTCAGTGCATTAGGCGAAGAGTATGATAAGATTCATGGTTTTGATGTCGGTGTAGATGATTATGTCGTTAAGCCGTTTTCTTCCAAGGAACTGATGATGCGTATTCATGCAATCTTAAAGCGTACGCATCCAAATGCCGGTAAGGAAGATAAGATGACTGTTGATCAGATGGTCATTGATTTCTCTGCCCGTACAGTCACAATCAAAGGAGAGCGGATTCAGTTATCACCTAAGGAATATGATCTGCTTGCCTATCTTGCCAAGAATGCAGGTATTGCCTTAACCAGAGAACAGTTGTTGCAGAATGTATGGGGTTATGATTTCTTCGGGGATGACAGAACCCTTGATACGCATATCAAACTACTCCGCAGGAATCTTGGTGATTATGCCAAGTATATTGTCACATTGAGAGGCGTAGGTTACCGCTTTGAAAAAACAGATTAGTCTGAAATGGAAAATCGGCAGATATCTGGGGATCTTTGCAGTATTGGTGATAGCCGTCATCTTTCTGTTTCAGGTTGTTCTATTACAGCCGATGTATGAGGCAAGCCGCATCAGGGCTGTCAAGGAAGTTGCGGAAAGCATCAGAGAAGGACTGGAAACAGATAACTTTGATGAATTTGTAAGCCGTATGCAGAACCAGTCTGATACATGCATTATGGTGTACCAGGACAGTTCTTTAGGCGCAAGTGAGTCCGCAATGGGCGGCAGAGGATGTATTCTCTACAGTATGTCAAATGACCAGAGAGCTGCCTATATTGCGGAAGCTGCTTCAAGCAGTGATGGTACTTATCTTGCCAAAGTAAAACAGCAGCCTGTTTCTGTACCTGGTTCCAGTAAAAACAATGATACTTTCTCCAGCATTGTTTATACCCAGGTTGTCAATACGGAAGGGGCAGGGGCAGTGATTATGGTCAGTGCCAATGTATCTCCGCTGAATGCAACGATTACGACATTAACTTCCCAGATGATTTATATCGGTGTCTTCTTAATCGTATCGATTATTATCTTAACGTTAATTCTGTATCGTCAGATTGCTAATCCGCTTGTTGAAATCAACAGTGCTGCCAAAACTCTCCCGCAGGGTGAATATCATATTGATCCAAAGACCAACCGGTATCAGGAGGCAGTAGAGTTAAATACAACATTAACCCATGCGGCAGAAGATATCCGTAAGGCGGATAAAGCCAAGAGAGATCTTATCAGTAATGTTTCTCATGATCTCAGAACGCCATTAACCATGATCAGCGGCTATGGTGAGATGATGATTGATTTACCGGAAGAAAAGACAGATGAGAATATCAAGGTTATTGTGGATGAATCAAAGCGTCTGAATAATCTTGTCAATGATCTTCTGGATCTTTCCAGAATGGAAGATAACAGAATCACTCTGCATATGGAAGACTTTGATATCACCGGACTGATTCAGAACCAGTTAAAGAAGTATGATGTATACCGTCTGAAAGAAGGATTCAACTTTGAAACACATCTTTCTGGAGAGATTACAGTTCATGCGGACAGAAGCCGCATTGAACAGGTATTCAATAACTTCATAACCAATGCCATTAACTATGGCGGTGATGCAAAGCATGTTATTGTGACAGAAGAAATACATAATCAGGCTGTCCGTATCAGTGTCAGAGACTTTGGTGAAGGTATTGAAAAGAAAGACATTCCGAATGTATGGGACCGCTACTATAAAGTAGACAAGAAACATGTCAGAGTATCCAATGGCTCTGGTATTGGTTTAGCTATTGCAAGACAGATACTGGAAATGCATGGTGCCCGGTATGGCGTGGAGTCTGATGGTAAAGGAAAGGGATCTACATTCTGGTTTGAATTACAGATTGTATCAAAAGACAGACAGTCTTAATGATGACTGCCTGTCTTTTTAAAAGCGTATGATCTGTATATCTTTTAATATAGTATTCAGATTAGAAACAGAATGCTGTTTTGGAGTTGTAAATATATAAGCATTTCCTTTCTGAAAGTGTCTGGCAGTTCGGCCGGTACGGTGGATCAGTTCTTCCTTTGTATCAGGCAGGTCATAGAGAATGACATTATTAACAGAAGGAATATCGATACCTCTTGCGGCTACGTCAGTAGCACATAAGATCTGTATTTTATTATCTCTGAATAATTCCATATTCTTTTTACGGATACCATAATCCATCTCAGAATGGATATAAGCAGCCTTATAGTGATATTTCAATAATATCTCAGTTACATAATCCGCTGTCTTTCTTGTATTGGTGAATACAAGTGTCTGTGCGTGTAAAGGAATATATTTCTTTAAAGCATCAATCTTCTGTTTCTCATTCACAATCACTTCATAGTAGTGAATATCCTGTTTCAAATAGGTTTCTTTCTGTATCTCTATTGTGACAGGATTGTTTAATATGCTTTCTGCTAACTTTTTTACACTCTGATTCCATGTTGCACTGAAAAGTAATGTCTGATGTTCCGGCAGCATTGCTATAATCTTTTTAACATCTTCTTCAAACCCCATGCTTAACATTTCATCTGCTTCATCCAGAATCAGCTTTGTGCATTCTTTTGGCTTGAATGTATGTCTTCTGAAATGATCCAGAATGCGGGAAGGGGTGCCGATGACAATATCGGATCCTTTGGAAAAAGCGTGGATCTGTCTTTTAATATCCGTACCACCTGTTAAAGGGATAACCCGGATACCTTCCCGGTTTGCTAAAAGTTTGCGTGCTGCATCCGTTACCTGCAATGCAAGTTCTCTGGTTGGAACTAATATCAATACTCTTGGAAAATGTTTTACTTTTCCCTGTGGTTCCAGATCATTCACAGCTGGAATCAAGTATGCCAGGGTCTTGCCTGATCCGGTCGGAGCCTGTGCGAGGATGTCTTTTCCATCTGATGCGGCAGGAATGCATTGTTTCTGTACATCTGTAAACTGTTCTATATGCAGAGTTTTCAAAGACCTCTGTGTTTCTTCCCTGATTTCATTCATGACTTAGAAAATACCATCATGATGCGCAAATGTACAGCAGTACAATGGAAAATAATTGACGGTAATGTTAGCATATACTGTATTCAGAAAAGGAAGTGAAGCTATGTCAGTTCATTATGAATATACACCAAAAGGTGTCTGCTCAAGAAAAATGATCTTTGAGCTGGATGGAGACAAGGTTGAATCCATGCAGGTTGTCGGTGGATGCAATGGCAATCTGAAAGGGATTGCGGCATTAGTCAAAGGAAGAAATATTGATGAAGTCATCCAGGCACTGAACGGGATCCAGTGCGGTATGAAGAATACCTCCTGCCCGGACCAGATTGCCCATGCCTTAGCGGCTTATAAAAAGGAATCACAGTTATGATATACACGAAGAATCAAAAACTGAATCTTTCGGAAGAAGATGGTATCTGGTGTGATTACAGTGATCATACCTGGCTGTTCATGGTGAAAGACAGAATATGGCAGAAAGAAGAGATAGAACGTTGTGAACATGCGGATATTACGGTCACATTCTTTCAGAAGGGGATTGTGGATGGATTTCTGTTAGAGATCTTTGATTGTCTGGAATCAAGTGATCTGCCTTTTTGTATAAAAGATGCTGATGAATCCTTTATACAGTCATTAAAAGACAAGCAGGATTACAGCTATGAAGCTGTATTAATCAATGAAGATAATACCGTTGCGGCTGTACGCTCTTATCCTTTCTCTCATGAAAACAGTAATCTGATTAAGGAAAAGCTGCGTCAGAGATTACCGGAAAGCTATACATCAGATGACTTTGATAAGGCTTATGCAGCTCTTTCTAATAAATATGAACCATATGAGTTAGAACAGTTTGCCATATTCCAGCAGAAAGATTCACGGAGGAAGAAATGAGTACTGCACTTATCCCGGCTGTTATTACAATCATCCTGGACCAGTTTACCAAGTTCTACATTGAAGGTCATGAAGCACTGCACAATGTAACTGTTATTCCGGGATTCTTTCATATTACCTTTGTCAGAAATACAGGTATGGCATGGTCTTTATTAAGTGGTCAGACAGGTATTCTTGCCTTAGCTTCGGCCGTAGCGATAGGGGTCATGATATGGTATCTGCTTACGCATAAATGTTCTACTTTAACAAAGATATCCTTAGGCTTGATGCTTGGAGGTGCGGCTGGTAATCTGATAGATCGTCTGTTTATCGGTAATGTCAGAGACTTCCTTGATTTTTATATTTTTAACTATGACTTTCCGGTATTCAATATCGCCGACAGTGCCTTAACCATTGGTGTTATTCTGCTTGTCATTGCGTCCATTATTGAAGATAAGAAAAAGGAGAAAGCATGATACAGACATGGCTGGTAAGTGAAGACGGCATACGTCTTGATAAGTATATTGCGGATCATTCTGACTTATCCCGCAGCCGTGTACAGGAACTTGCTGAAGATGGAAAGATTACCGTTAATGATAAGAATGCCAAGTCATCCTTAAAGGTATCTGAAGGGGATCAGATTGTCTGTGATGTACCGGAGAATGAAGCCATTGATATCGAACCGGAGAATATCCCTTTGGATATTCTGTATGAAGATGAAGATATCATTGTCATCAATAAACCAAAGGGAATGGTCGTTCATCCGGCCCCTGGCAACTACAGCGGTACATTAGTCAATGCTCTGTTATATCATTGCAAGGATCTTTCCGGTATCAATGGCAAGATCAGACCGGGCATAGTTCATCGCATTGATAAAGATACAACCGGCTGTATTGTTGCATGCAAGAATGATGAAGCCCATCGTTCTATTGCATCACAGCTTGAAGACAAGACCTGTCACCGTGAATATCTTGCCTTATGTGAAGGCAGGGTAGAACATGATGCCGGTATCATTGATGCCCCGATTGGAAGAGACCCGCATAACCGTCAGAATATGACGGTTACGGATAAACATGGCAAACCGGCCAGAACGCATTTCAAAGTAAAGGAAAGATTCAATCATTACACATTACTGGATTGTTCGCTTGAAACAGGCAGAACTCATCAGATCCGTGTGCATATGCAGTATATTCATCATCCGGTCGTCGGGGATGAGAAGTATGGACATAAGTGTAAGATCATGAATACCAACGGGCAGTGTCTCCATGCCTATTCCTTAACGCTGGTTCATCCCCGTACTGGTAAAGTCATGACCTTTACAGCACCACTTCCTGCTTACTTTGAAGAACTGCTTCAGATCCTGCGGAGGGATGATTTGTGAACTTTAAGAAATATCCTGTAACGATCACTATCATTGTTATCTGTGTATGCATTACAGCCGGCATACAGCTTGTTAACATGAATGATGCGGAAGCTGCGATTCTCTTCGGGGCTTACTATAAGCCGTTCATTCTAGCCGGAGAGTGGTGGCGTATGTTAACCGTAGGTTTTGTACATATCAGTTTCATTCATCTGCTTATGAATATGATGTCTCTGTATTCCTTAGGTATGGCATTGGAACCATATCTTGGTAAATGGAAATACCTTTTGATTCTGTTTGTATCTGTCATTGGTGGATCCATGTTTGTATTTGCGGGGGATGGGAGTGTACTTTGTGTAGGATTATCAGGCGGTTTATACGGGCTGCTTGCATGCTATGCGTATCTTGTTTATAAACATGGCGGTTTCAATGTACCTTCTGTACGGAATGCTTTTATCAGAACCTTTCTTATTAACTTGATCATCAACTTCATGCCTGGTATTTCATGGATGGCGCATCTTGGTGGATTTGTGACAGGTATTCTGTTAAGCGGCATATTGGAAACAGAAGATACAAGGTTACGGTATGCTTTCCTTGGTGCATTTATCGTTTTATGTGTATGCATGATTCTGCTGGATGTCAGAAATGCATCATTAACAAGAGAAGAAATCTATGGTGGTACAGACCAGATTGTTTTACAGAAATACAAGGATATCGGTTTATCAGCACACGCAGAACATATGCAGAAAAAACTGATTACAATATATGCGAAAGCAGGGTGAAGAATATGGATAAAAGAACAGAACATGTATTAACATGGGATGAATACTTTATGGGATTGGCACACTTGTCTGCCTTACGTTCCAAGGATCCGAATACCCAGGTAGGGGCTGCTATTGTTGATGAGAATCACCGGGTTGTTTCCGTGGGATACAATGGCTTCCCGTCTGGTGTCAGTGATGATGAATTTCCATGGTCCAGAGAAGGAGATACACTGCATTCCAAGTATGCCTTTGTTGTACATGCAGAGTTAAATGCCATTCTCAATGCCCCGCGTTCGGTCAGAGGATGCACATTATATGTATCCCTGTTTCCATGCAATGAGTGTGCCAAGGCAATTATCCAGTCAGGCATTAAGAAGATTGTCTATGAATCCGATAAGTATAATGGCACGGATACAAATATTGCCTCCAAGAGAATGTTAAAGGCTGCTGGTGTCAAGCTATGCAGGATAGAGAATACGATTGAGATATCTGTTAAGAAAACAAAGAATCCGGAATATTAAAAGAGACCATTACAGTCTCTTCGTATTTTTGAAATGAAGCTTGGCTACCATGCCAAGTTTTTCGATACCGTATTTCTCTACAAACTCTTTTGCACACGCATCTACGCTGATCCCGGCACCTTTCTGAAAATGCATATGCCATGTCTCATCCATTTCTTCCATCTTTTTGATAAAGGCGTATCTTGCAATAATGGAGGCAGCCCCGACCGATGGATATTTGTTTTCTGCCTTTGTTTCAAAATGGATGCCGGTTATGATAACCGGCTGATCTTTTAAATACCGGTAATAACTCTTTTCCGGCGTAAACTGATCAATGATCTTAAAATCAGGCAACGTATATTTCTTTTTTAAATTCACATATGCCTGATTATGAAGCTTTGACTTGATTGCATTCAGATTATTATTCTTATGAATCTCATTGTATTTTTCATTATCTACAATCAGAAGAGAATAGGGCAGATGTTTCATGATTTCTGGTGCCATCTGAACAATCATCTCATCTGTTAACTGTTTGGAATCCCTGACACCTGTCTTTCTTAAGAAAGCATCTGTTTCCTTTGTGACTATCGTGGCACATACACATACCGGTCCGAAGTAATCTCCGGTACCGACTTCATCACTGCCAGCCTGGGGCAGGATATCTTTCACAGTCTGTTTCTTTTCTGAAGGAAGAAAAGGAGAAGCATATACAGAAGCATCCTTACCCTGGAATACGGTTTTACCGGAATTGTAACAGGTAATGACACAATTCTCCGGTCTCAACTGCCACTTTGCATAAGCAGGAGGCTTTGTCTTTGTGTCTGACCATGCCTCATACAGTTTTGTCTCTTCTTCTTTTGTTAACTTTAATGTATAAATATTCTCTGCCATAACTTACATTAACTTCTCATCATAGATGGCTCTTGGTCCACCGGTATACTTTGGTCTTCTTCTGGCACAGATGATCACTGCCTTACCAATATGATCCAGAGATATACGTAAAGGAACAACAACCGGATGGATATGCATGCCGATCAAGGTACCGCCGATATCGATACCGGCATCTGCCTTTGCCTGAATGTCTTCTACCAGTACCGGTTCACTCATATGATGATACGTACTTGTCGCAAAGGCACCACCGGCATGTTCCGGCTGTGGGATTGCATTGACCTGTTCAAAACCATAATGTTCCATCGTATCTCTTTCTACGACTAATGCTCTGTTCAGATGTTCGCAGCATTGTGCCGCAAGGCGTATGCCTTTTGCGTACAAAACTGATGTAATGCCTTCATATAAGGCATCAGCGATATCCATACTGGAATGGGTTCCGATCTGATCTCCTGCAACTTCACTGGTAGAACAACCTACGACAAATAACTGACCTGCTTTTAAATGTGCACTCTCACATATTTCCGTAACAGCCGCGGATGCCTGATTTCTGATTTCTTCTAAATTCATACTATGCCTCTTTGAAATTCATTATAACAAAACAGGAGGCACAAATAAGAGATGTTTGTTTGACAAGGTGTATGATATTTATGCCTGAGGTATTTTATGGATATTGAAAACAGTCTTGAATTAAATGTGATATTAAAACAGGTAGAAGGATATTGTTCCTTTTCACTTGGAAAGAATATGATACAGAATACAAAGCCTTCTTATGAAAAGCTTGTTATAAAAAGAGATCATGACCGCATGCAGGAAGCATTAGCCTGCTGTATCCATGATGGACCTATGCCGTTTCATGGCATTACGGATATCCGTCATATTCTGGATAATGCCGAGAAGGGTAGAATCCTGCAGGCTTCTGAATTACTCGATATTGTCCGCTTTATTCATGGTGTTAGTGAAATCCATGCCTATGAAAAGAGTCTTACGGAAGTAGAACATCCTTCTTTAAAAGATCTGACAGATACCTTAACCATTCATACTGCTTTAGCAAAAGAGATTACCCAATGCATCAATGAATATGGGGAAGTCAAAGATTCAGCTTCCTCAGAATTAAAGAACATACGTTCTTCCTTAAGACAGGCACAATCTGATATAGCCGGTGTCTCTTCCCGTTTTTTATCAAATCATGCCTCTTCGGTAGTGGATTCCATTGTCACAAACCGCAATGGCCGTACGGTTGTATTAATCAAGGCTTCTGAGAAGAATGCATATGGAGGTTTAGTCTATGGAGATTCTGCCTCAGGACAGGCATCCTATGTAGAACCGGCCTCTTTTGTCCCTTACAATAACCGCATCCAGACATTACAGGAAAAAGAGAAAGCAGAGATAGAAAAGATTCTGCAGTATCTTTCCGGTAAAGTCGGCAGATATGCCTATGAAGAAAAAGCAAATGTTGAAACATGCGGTATCCTGGATGCCGTATTTGCCAAGGCGCAATGGGGCAAAGAGAGAGAAGGGTGTGCTGCATCTTTAACGGATCAGAAGAACCTGGTCATTGTCAAAGGAAGACATCCTCTAATTGATCCAAAGAAAGTAGTCGCTAATACATATCATCTGGAAGATCCAAAGAAAGTATTGCTTATTACCGGTCCGAACACCGGTGGCAAAACCGTATCTTTAAAGATCATCGGTTTATTTACGTTAATGACATACTGCGGTATGCCGGTGACGGCTGAAAGTGCAGAGATTCCTTTCTTTGATCATGTCTTTGCGGATATCGGTGATGATCAGTCTGTTGTATCCTCGCTGTCTTCTTTCAGTGCCCATATGACAAAACAGGCAGAAATCATGCAGAAAGCAGACGGGGATTCCCTTGTTCTGCTCGATGAAATCGGCAGTGGTACAGATCCGAGAGAAGGAGAAGCGTTAGCTATATCCATTCTCAATGAATTACGTCAAAGAGGAACGATGTGTGTTGTAACAACGCATTATGACCGCCTGAAAGCCTATGGCAAAAGACACTCTGATATCCTGGTCGCAAGTGTACAGTTTGATATGCAGAAGCTGATGCCTACCTACCGGTATCTGGAAGGATTAACCGGTCAATCCAATGCCTTTGAAGTGGCAGAAAGATATGGTCTTCCAAAGTCTATTATTGCCTATGCAAGGCACTTGAAGGAACAGTCCAAGAATGAAGAAGATGAACTCATTGAAAAGCTTGAGAAGCAGCTCAATGAAGCTGAATTAAAAAATGAGAAACTGGAAGCTTTAATTGCGGATAACGAGAAAGAAAAGAAACAGTTAAAGAAAGAGAGAATTCAGCTGGATAAAGAAAAAGAGAACTATCATAACAAGGCTAAGAAAGAAGCAGATGCCTATGTTGCAACAGTACAGAATAAGGCTAATCATATTCTGAAACAGATCCGTAAGCGTCAGGAGAATGTCAAGTATCATGAGGCTTTGGAAACAGTACAGTCTTTAAATACGATTACCGAAGAACCTGAGACAAAGAAAGAAGAAGTCCCTGATACGTATGAATACCATGTTGGCGATGCGGTTGAACTAAGAGGCAGCTCACGGGTATGTGAAATCATTAAGATTCAGAAGAAAGATATAACCATTCGTATGAATGGCAGAGATATGCATGTCAAAAAGAATCAGATCCGTCCTTCCGTACATGTCATTCCCCGCATGAAGAAACAGAATCATGTCTCTATTAACATTGACCATGATATCTTTGAAAACATGCCGCAGGAAGTAAACTTAATCGGCCTTCATGTGGATGAAGCAATGGACAAGATGGACAGCTATATGGATCAGGCAAAGCTGCATGGCTTAAAGACTTTCCGGATCATTCATGGAGATGGTACCGGAAGATTACGCAAAGCTGTACATGAGAGTTTAAAGAAGAATGAAGATGTCAAAGAGTTTCACCTTGGCATGCCGCAGGAAGGCGGTACCGGGGCAACGATTGTGACTATGAAATAAGTATGGATAAAGAATATATAAAAGCGAAATTAAGAGAACTGCCGCATGAACCCGGCAGCTATCAGATGAAAGACAAGAACGGGGAAATCATCTATGTAGGGAAGGCAAAGGATCTCCACAACAGAGTCAATTCCTACTTTACGGGAGCGCATAACTTCAAGACGACTAAGATGATTTCCAATATTGATGACTTTGATTTCATCGTTACAGCTTCTGAAAAAGAAGCACTGGTACTGGAAATCAATCTGATTAAGAAGAACCGTCCGAAATACAATATTCAGTTTATGGATGATTCTTCTTATCCCTATATCAAACTAACCCGTGAAAAATACCCGCGGTTAACCATTGCCAGAGATATGAAGAAAGATCATAAGGCGAGGTATTTCGGACCTTTCCCGGATGCGACAGCAGCGAATAATACATTAAAGGTATTACAGAGTATTTATCCCTTCAGACGATGCAGGCATATGGGAGACAGGTTATGTCTTTACTATCATATGCATCAGTGTTTAGGCCCTTGTGAATATGATATAGATCCGGCTGTCTATGAAGATATGGCTCAGAAAGTCACATCCTTTATGAATGGAGATATCAAGGATGTTGAAAAAGATCTCAAAGACAAGATGATGAAGGCCAGTGAGAATCTTCAGTTTGAAGAGGCCCAGCATTATAAAGAGATGCTGGAAAGCATTTATTCTGTCACAAAAGACAAGCAGAACATTGAAAAGGATAACCGTGGCTCCAGAGATGTTTTTGCCTACTATACGGACAAAGGCTATCTTGCCATAGCAGGTATGTTAGTCAGAAATGGAGTTATCTTAAATAAAGAATATAAGTTAAAGCCATTATATGGTGATGCTGAAGAAGAATTTATTTCTTTCTTAATTCAGTATTATCAGGATCATCCTGCCGCAAGAGAACTTGTATTAAGCAGTGATGTGGATATTTCTGCCTTACAGCAGGTTCTGGATATGCCGGTCTTTCAGCCTCAGAAGGGGTATCGTCAGAAGTTAATTGACATGTGTCTCGAGAATGCCAAAACCCAGTTAAATCTGAAGTTTAATGTCGTTGAACGTCAGGATAAGATGACGGAAGAGGCTGTAAAACAGTTATCTGAAATAGCCGGCAAGCCAATGAACAGGGTAGAGCTGTTTGATAACTCTCATATATCCGGTACCTTTACCGTAGCTTCCTGTGTTGTGTATGAAGATGGCTATCCGGATAAGAAAGATTATCGTTTATTCAAGCTTCATACCGGTAATTCAGATGTAGATTCCATGAAAGAAGTTGTATACCGCAGATACTTCCGTTTACTGAAAGATCATGGCAGAATGCCTGATGGCATCTTGGTAGATGGCGGCTGGATCCAGATCGAAGCTGCCCAGGGTGTTATAGATTCACTTGGTTTAACCGATCAGATCAAGATCATGGGTTTAGTTAAAAATGACAAACACTCTACCAATGCCTTAATGGATTCCAATGGCAATACCGTAGATATTGATAAGAATTCCGGTTTATTCTTTCTTTTAACAAGAATGCAGGATGAAGTACACAGAGTTGCCATCAGCTATCACCGCAAGTTAAGAGATAAGGCACAGACAAGATCTGTTTTGGATGAAGTTGATGGTATTGGCCCAAAGCGGAAGAGTCTGTTGTTAAGATCCTTTGGCGGTATCGGTAAGCTTCGTGAAGCAAGTGAAGAAGATATTGCAAAGGTAGTACCGAAAGAAGCAGCGCATAATGTATATGAAGCTCTGCATACAGAGATAGAAGAAGTCAGTGAATAAAAAACTGACTCCTTTTTATAAGAGTCAGTGCATTGCGTCTAAAGTTCTTTTGATAATCTTTCTTTCATCACGATCGTTGCGTATTACGGAAGCTGCAGCTTTCCGCATTCCCTTAAGACCCTTGAGATCATCATCTGCCTTGTAAATCTGCCATGCGGCTAATAGAACCGGCATAATGATCTTCATCGGTTTGTTCTTCTTCTCTTTTTCAGCCTTGTTTTCTTTTAAGACTTCCGCTTTGATAGAAGCTAACTTTACCTGTTTCTGGATAGTCTCTGTTTTCTCTTTCAAGACATTTACATTCTTTAATAAGCCTGCAGCCTTTGCACCAGTATAGATAATTACGATTGCCAGAATGATGCATGCAATCCACAGGATCCAGTAATTAAATGGTTCTAATGAAAATGTATTATTATTCATGGCTTTATTGTATCACAGAAATTCTGTTCAATTCCATGTATAATAGGTCACGTATGGAAAAAACAGAAGTTATTTTATGCAGTGATAACCATGGTCTAAGAAAACCAATACAGTATCTGAAACAGACCTATTCATCTCATGACTACTTTGTACATTGCGGGGATGCATGTCTTCCTGAAATGTATATGAAGGGATTTGCGATTGTAAAGGGAAACAATGACTGGATGGCAGACTGGCCTTTGCAGAAAATACTGCATATTGCAGATCATGATATTCTTTTAGTACATGGTCATCGGGATCAGGTATCCAGAGGGCTGGAATATCTTTCTGATAAAGCGAAGTCTCTTGGTTGTGACATGGTATTCTTCGGTCATACACACCTTTATTATGATGGTGTTGTCAATGGTGTAAGAATGCTGAATCCCGGATCTTTATTTCATAACCGTGATGGTTCCGATCCATCTTATATGGTTATTGATTTTGAAGGTAACAATATAACTGTAAAACATATGACAGTACCTGCGGCATATCTCGATGAATGATTACGAAAGCCAGAATCTGTATATTTTATTATTTTGAATTCCGGTTATGATAATAGACGGTGAGGGAGTAATTCCGCAGATGATTATCTGCGCTGTATTTCGTCAATACGGCAGTTAATGCCCGGAATGCATGGTAAAGAATGAGACTCATACATGAAAGGAAAAGCATGTATGAGTTTTTATATGCATGCCGGGTGAAAGATGGAAAAAGTATACAGTGAAGATGTCAGACAGGTCTTAACAGATCTTCATACAGACCGCAATGGACTTAATGATGATGAAGTAAAGAAAAGACTGCAGAAGTACGGTTCTAACAAGCTCGTTGAGGCAAAGAAGAAAACTGCTTTACAGAGATTCTTTGAACAGTTAAAGGATCCGATGTTAATCATGCTGATAGCAGCTGCGGCTGTCTCTGGTATTACCAACCGGATAGCTGGCGAATCCATGGCAGAGGTATTTATCATTTTGATTGTTGTTGTCCTGAATGCCGTATTAGGCGTTGTCCAGGAAGGACGGGCAGAAGCAGCGATTGAAGCATTACAGACGATGACAGCTGCCGTATGTAAAGTCATACGTGATGGTCATCAGATGACCATTCCGGCTGAAGATCTTGTGCCGGGTGACATTGTTGTTTTAGAGGCAGGTGATGCCGTACCTGCCGATGGCAGATTAATCGAAGCTGCATCCTTAAAGATTGAAGAATCTGCCTTAACAGGTGAATCTGTGCCAGTAGATAAAATCATACGTATTATCACTCAGAAAGATATTCCATTAGGAGATCGGGCCAATATGTGCTTTATGGGTACTAATGTCGTCTATGGCAGAGGATTAGCAGTTATTACTGATACAGGCATGCATACAGAGATGGGCAAAATCGCAGATGCCCTGAACCAGAGTGAAGACCAGACAACCCCATTACAGAAAAAGCTTGATGAGTTAGGAAAGAAACTTTCTCTGCTTGTCATCTTTATCTGTATCTTCATCTTTGTATTTGATCTTCTTAAAGAAAGACAATTCACTTTGACCGGAATTCTTAATACATTCATGATTGCCGTATCTCTGGCCGTAGCTGCGATACCGGAAGGCTTAGCAACTGTTGTGACCGTTGTACTTTCGATTGGTGTTACAAGAATGTCAAAGGAAAATGCGGTTATCAGAAGATTAAGTGCTGTTGAAACATTGGGATGTACACAGGTAATCTGTTCTGATAAGACCGGAACTTTAACAAAGAATCAGATGACAGTTGTGAAAAACAGCGGGAATACAAAAGAACTTGCCAGGGCAATGGCATTATGTTCTGATGCATATCTGAATGAGGAAGGGAAGGCAGAAGGAGAACCTACAGAAGCAGCACTTGTTGCTTTTGCGAAGGAAGAGGATCTGCCTAAGAATATTCTGGAACAGAAATATCCAAGAATAGCAGAAGCACCATTTGATTCTTCCCGTAAGATGATGTCTACCCTGCACCAGAGTGGTAATGAAGTCATACAGTATACCAAAGGTGCTCCGGATGTTGTTTTAAAACACTGTTCGTCTTATCTGGAAGATGGCATTGTAAAGCCAATGGATGAAAAGACAAGAAAGACAATTCTTGCCTTAAATAAATCCTATGCCGATCAGGCATTGCGGGTTTTATGTGCGGCTGAGAGAATGTGGAATAAGCTGCCAGAAGATACATCTCCTGCTAATCTTGAACAGGATTTAACCTATATTGGCTTAACCGGCATGATTGATCCTGTCAGACCAGAAGTAAAGCCGGCTATAGAAGAATGCCGTGAAGCCGGTATTACACCGGTTATGATCACTGGTGATCATAAGGATACAGCTGTTGCGATCGCCAGAGAGTTAGGTATTATCAAAGATGCTTCCGAAGCAGTTGAGGGATCGGATCTTGATCAGATGAGTGATGAACAGCTGAAGCAGGCTGTTACAAAGTATCATGTTTATGCAAGAGTACAGCCTGAACATAAGGTAAGAATTGTCAATGCATGGAAGGCGAGAGGTGCGGTTACGGCAATGACCGGGGATGGTGTCAATGATGCACCATCTATCAAAGCTGCCGATATCGGTATCGGTATGGGTATTACCGGAACAGATGTCACCAAGAATGTCGCAGATATGATCCTGGCAGATGATAACTTTGCGACAATTGTCAATGCCGTAGAAGAGGGCAGAAGAATCTATGACAATATCAGAAAGTCCATCCAGTTCCTTCTTTCCAGCAATATGGCAGAAGTACTTGGCGTGTTTCTTGCTGCAATAGCAGGGTTTACGCTACTGGAACCGGTACATCTGTTATTCATTAATCTGATTACCGACTGTTTCCCTGCATTAGCCCTGGGTATGGAAAAGGGTGAAAAGGATATCATGAAACGCAAGCCAAGAGATTCTGAGGAATCTATCTTTGCCCATGGCATGCTTGGTGACATTATATTTGAAGGATTCATGATTGCTTTATTAACCCTGGTTTCCTATGTTGTTGGTCATTCCATGGAAGCAGGACACTTTGAAATCCCATCCGGTATTTCTCCAGATGGTATGACCATGGCCTTTTTAACCCTGAATATGGCAGAAATATTCCACAGCTTTAACATGCGTTCCACATCAGAGTCTGTCTTTACAATGAAAGATCAGAATAAAACCTTATGGATTGCCATGGCTGGTTCTCTGATTGTCGCAACAGCAGTCGTAGAGATTCCTTTCATTGCCAACCTGTTTGGATTTACATCAGTTGAATGGCATGAATATATTACGGCAATTGTTCTCGCTTTCCTGATTATTCCGATTGTGGAAATTCAGAAAGCATGCCGCCGTCATTTTACAAGAGAAAAATAAATCTTGAAATGAGATGGTGATTCTGTTAGTATATCAATTGCGTCCTGGTAGCTCAGCTGGATAGAGCTCCCGCCTTCTAAGCGGACGGTCA
>CAZHUX010000042.1:0-16550 GCA_964535445.1 uncultured Galactobacillus sp.
GTTGTAGCTGCGGAAGTAATCGTGATACCACGTTCCTGTTCCTGAGCCATCCAGTCCATCTGGGAAGCGCCATCGTGAGTCTCACCAATCTTGTGAATCTTACCTGTGTAATACAGGATACGCTCTGTCGTTGTCGTCTTGCCGGCATCGATATGCGCCATGATTCCAATATTGCGGATTTTTTCTATCGGGAACTCTCTAGGCATTTACAGCTCCTTCCTTATTACCAGCGATAGTGAGCAAACGCCTTGTTTGCTTCAGCCATCTTATGAACATCTTCACGACGCTTGACAGAAGCACCTGTTCCGTTAGCTGCGTCCATGATTTCGTTCGCGAGTCTTTCTTCCATTGTCTTTTCATGTCTCAGACGGGCATAGTTGACAATCCATCTTAAACCTAATGTCAGCTTTCTTTCTGCTGAAACTTCAACCGGAACCTGATAGTTGGCACCGCCGACTCTTCTTACCTTCAGCTCAAGCTGAGGCATAACATTTCCAAGAGCCTTTTCGAAGACTTCCATAGGATTCTCACCTGTCTTCTTTTCAATTAATGCAAATGCATCATACAGAATTGTCTGTGCTGTACCGCGCTTGCCATCGATCATAATCTTGTTGATCAGCTTTGTGACCAGCTTTGAGTTATAGATCGGATCTGGTAATACGTCACGCTTTGCTACATAACCTTTTCTTGGCATCTTACTTTCTCCTCTCTTTCCTCTTACTTCTTAGGCTTCTTAGCGCCATACAGAGAACGGCTCTGCTTTCTGTCGCTGACACCGGCACAGTCTAATGTGCCTCTGATGATATGGTAACGAACACCAGGGAGGTCCTTGACACGGCCGCCTCTGATCATAACAACAGAGTGCTCCTGCAGGTTGTGTCCTACACCCGGGATATAAGCTGTAACTTCAAGACCATTGGACAGACGAACACGGGCATACTTTCTTAATGCTGAGTTCGGCTTCTTCGGTGTCATTGTACCTACACGTGTGCAGACGCCTCTCTTCTGCGGGCTGCTTAAATTTGTAGGTCTGCTCTTTAATGAGTTGTATCCTCTGTTTAAAGCAGGGGAACTTGACTTGTAAACTTTATCAGTACGGCCTTTACGTACCAATTGGTTTATTGTTGGCATTGCAATCTCCTTTCATTTATGCACACAGTTCCAAGTGTGCCTTACTCTTTGCTTAATATATGCCTCACCGCAGTGAGACCCATTTTTTCGCTAAGCAACTGCTATATTACCGTCAGGATGCATCCTTGTCAACAAATTTTAAAATAAATTGTTCTATCCACAGTTCCGGGTGTATCATTTCTACACATACATGTGATGAATTTCTGATTATCGATGCGCAATCATATCAAAAGGTTGACGACTCAGGTATAATAGAAATGCTGTTATAAAGGAGGTGGCCGATGGCTAAAAAAGTATGTGATTTCTGCCTCAGTGAAGGAAAAGGTCCTTTTAATCAGCCGGTAAGGCTGCCTGATGGACATTATATCTGTAAAAACTGCCGGAAAATTATCAAGAGCTATGATCTTCCATTGAAATATGATCTGTTTCAGATGCTGGTAACGGCCCAGGATAATATGGTTGATATGATCATGGATGCTTATCTGGAGAAGAATAATCCGGATGATACTTTAAAGAAGTTCTATCCGCTGCCGCGTATTGCCATGCATGAAGGAGAACATTGCATCAATGCAGTTCCGGCATCCTATCAGGTTGATTCCGACCAGATTCCGGATGGCTATGCTGTACGTTCTATTAAAGAAGTACGCAAGAAATATATTCATAATATTCCCGATGGCAAAGACCGCCGTACAGAGACTGTGAAAGGTATTCTCTATGAAAGTGAAGCTGCACTCTATTTCATGAGTGAACATATCGTCAATTGTCACAGACTTGGCTATATACAGCGCAATACAGGCAATAATGAAGAGATTGCCGTCGTAACACCTACCAAGAAGTTTACATATTCTGTAGATCACTCGGATCTCTTCTTTATGAGAGAAAGATTCTATCAGAAGGTTAACGCTGCTAAAAACAACAAGCAGGAACATCTTATCTATATCAAGAATGAAGGTGAGATCCGTATTACACCTGGTGTATATGATATCCCGCGTTCCCTGCGTCCGGGTATGTACAAAGTCAAGGCTGTCAATGATGCCGGTCTGCATATCCGTGATTCCTTTGGCAGAGTTACCGATTACTATGAGAATGAAGACGCAATTGACTTATCTGCCGGCGGTACACTGGAATGTACTGGTGAATATGAGCTGGAATGGATCGGTGAAAAGAAGAAATAAGCATTGGTTACAGGATCATATGATTCTGTAACTTTTTATATGAAAAGGAGGTATCAGATTTTGATATCTCCTTTACTGGTTTATCTGAAATAATCAATGGCACCCTTGAAGATATATAACTGCAGCTTCTTATCCGGAACATTCACATAGAGATTATCTCCACTTCTTTCAGAATGTCCCATCTTGCCTAAGATTCTTCCATCAGGTGATGTAATACCTTCAATTGCCAGATAAGAATCATTCGGATTATATCTGACATCACTGGTCGGATGACCATCCGGATCCACATACTGTTCCAGTATCTGACCATTATCGATCAGTTCATTCAATACCTTTTCACTTGCGACAAATCTGCCTTCGCCATGAGAGATTGCGACAGTATTGATATCTCCCACATGTGCATAGCGCATCCATGGTGATTTCACACTGGATACTCTTGTATTGACAAGCATGGACTGGTGTCTGCCGATTGTATTGAAGGTTAATGTCGGACAGTTCTCATCTGTATCAATGATCTTTCCATATGGAACTAAGCCCAGCTTAACTAATGCCTGGAAACCATTGCATATACCGCACATCAATCCTTCTCTGTTATCCAGAAGATCCGTTACAGCATCCTTGATCTTAGGATTACGGAAGAATGCCGTAATAAACTTGGCACTGCCCTCCGGTTCATCACCACCACTGAATCCACCAGGTATGGCAATGATCTGACTCTTGTGAATCTTTTCTGCGAATGCTTCTACACTCTTTTCAATATCTTCAGGTGTCAGGTTGCGGATCACAAAGATCTCTGCCTCGCCGCCTGCTTCTTCAAAAGCCTTGGCCGTATCCCACTCACAATTGGAACCAGGGAATACAGGAATCAGTACATGCGGCTTTTCTACTTTATAGGAGGCATGCATTGGCTTGTCATCTTCATCATAGGAAATCTCCGGTACAGACACAATCGGATTCACATTGATATATGGATATACCGGCTGGAGCTTATCCTCCCAGATCTTCTGTAATGTATTGAGATCAATCAGATCCTGATCTTTCTTCAATACATAATCAGAAACAGTTGTACCGATCTTCTTAAGATCCAGTGTTTCATCTGTTTCAATTAAGAAACCGCCATAACACTTTTCAAATAATGCATCTTCATCGAGATTATCTTCTAAGGCAATACCAATATGATTGCCTAAAGAACACTTTAATAATCCTTCCGCAATACCACCATTGGATAATGCCCATACAGATAATACCTTACCTTTACGGATCAGCTCTTCCATCTGATCAAAGGTATTACGGACACTCTCATAATCCGGTAAACCATCTTTATATTCCGGTTTCAGAAGATAAACATGACTGCCTGTCTTCTTCCATTCATCAGATATGACATGATCTGCCTTGGCTGTTGATACAGAGAAAGCAATCAGGGTAGAAGGTACATCAATATTTTCAAATGTACCGGACATGGAATCCTTTCCGCCGATCGCTGCTACACCTAATTCCATCTGTGCTTTCAAAGCACCTAATAAAGCAGAGAATGGAAGACCCCAGCGCTTTGGATCTGTATACATATGTCCAAAGTATTCCTGGAAACTCATCCAGGCATGATGATAGGATCCGCCGGAAGCGATCATTCTGGCAAGAGAACTGATAACAGATTCCTGTGCACCCGCAAACGGATTCTTTTCCATTTCATATGGATCAAATCCCCAGGACATAATGGAAGCTGTATTTGTTTCACCATGGAGAACCGGGATCTTGGCAGACATTGCCTGGGCAGGGGTTAACTGATACTTTCCGCCAAATGGCATTAATACCGTACCTGCACCGATTGTAGAATCAAATCTTTCTACTAATCCCTTTTGTGAACAGATATTCAGATCTCCAGCTAAATCCTGCATGCGCTTAACAAAAGGTCTGTTGTCTTTCTTTGCTTCTGTCTTAACCGGGGCCTTGACTTCAACATCCGTATATCTCTTTGCCCCATTGGAATTCAGGAATTCTCTTGAAATATTCACAATCGGAACTCCGTCTAATTCCAGTACCATGCGTGGTTCTTCTGTCACTTCTGCGACAATTGTAGATTCCAGATTCTCTGCATCCGCAAGCTTCTGGAACTTCTCTGCATTCTCAGCACTGACACAGACAGCCATTCTTTCCTGTGATTCTGAAATAGCTAACTCTGTACCATTCAGGCCTTCATACTTCTTAGGAACCTTATTTAAATTGATATGAAGACCATCGGCCAGCTCACCAATGGCAACGGATACGCCGCCTGCCCCGAAGTCATTGCATCTTTTGATCAGACGGGTAGCTTCAGGATTACGGAATAATCTCTGCAGTTTTCTTTCTTCCGGAGCATTACCCTTCTGTACTTCAGCACCATCTTCAGCCAAAGAATCTACATTATGAGACTTGGATGCACCGGTTGCACCACCACATCCATCTCTGCCAGTACGGCCGCCTAAAAGAATAACCAGGTCACCCGGTACAGGTCTTTCTCTGACAACATTTTCACTCGGGGCAGCTGCTATGACACCGCCGACTTCCATACGCTTGGCAACATAACCAGGATGATATATTTCATGGACATGACCAGTCGCAAGACCAATCTGGTTGCCATAAGAAGAATAGCCATTAGCGGCAGTTGTCACAATCTTGCGCTGCGGTAACTTACCCTGCATTGTATCTTCTACTGGTGTTAAAGGATCAGCTGCTCCAGTCACTCTCATTGCCTGATAGACATAGCTTCTGCCGGATAACGGATCACGGATAGCACCACCTAAACATGTTGCGGCACCACCAAATGGTTCAATCTCGGTAGGATGGTTATGCGTTTCATTTTTAAACATGAGCAGCCAGTCTTCATCTTTACCATCTACATCTACAGTAATCTTTACAGAACATGCATTGATTTCTTCTGATTCATCCAGATCCTTTAACTTACCTGCTTTCTTTAATGCCTTGGCTCCGATTGTACCAAGATCCATTAATGTCAAAGGCTTTGCCTTTCTTCCGGCATAGACTTTCTCTCTTAATTCCAGATAGTCATCAAATGCTTTCTGTACAGCCGGATCCTCAATCTTTTCATGTTCAATGATGGTATTGAAGGTTGTATGACGGCAATGATCACTCCAGTATGTATCAATCACCTTGATTTCTGTAATCGTAGGATCACGATGTTCTTCATTCTTGAAATAGTTCTGCAGGAAGACAATATCTGCCTTATCCATTGCCAGACCATTTGCTTCACGGAATTCATCCAGGCCTTTTTCATCCATCTGGTTGAACCCATGCAGAATCTCAGGCATAGGAGGCTTTTCATACTTCTGTCTGATTGTCTCAGGCTTGGCTAAAGCAGCTTCTCTAGCCTCAACCGGGTTGATCAATGTCTTTCTGATACCTTCTTTATCTTCTTCACTGAGATTACCTTTAATGTAATACAGTCTTGCGGTTTTAACCAAAGGCTTCTGCTTTACAAAGGCAAGCTGAATACATTGGGCTGCACTGTCTGCTCTCTGATCAAACTGTCCCGGCAGATACTCTACGGCAAGTACCCACTCATCTTTTTCAGGCTGTGGTGCTTCCTCTTCATAGAGAATATCAACCTGAGGTTCAGAGAGAATCGTATGTTCCGCACTCTTAAAATCTTCAGGATCGATATTTTCCACATCATAGCGGTTTACAACTCTTACAGAAGTTACATCATCATTACGCAATGCTGTTCTGACATCATTCAAAACACCATTGGCTTCTACCGCAAAAGGTTTCTTCTTTTCTACAAAGCAGCGATAAACACTCATGAAATCCTCCGATCAAATATTCACAATATCATGACGATAATGCATCTTCTTAAAGCCTATTTCATCTACAGCCGCATACGCTCTCTTACCTGCTTCAGCCAGGGTTGGCGCTACTGCTGTAATACCTAATACACGTCCGCCATTGGTGTAATACTTTCCATCCACTTTCTTAGTACCGGCATGATAGACAATGACACCTTCATGCTGGCCCTTTTCATCTAAGCCATGGATTTCAAATCCCTTTTCATAGTTCACCGGATAACCGCCGGAAGCTTCAATGACACATACAGCTGCTTCATCTGACCATTCAATATCAACATCAGCTAATGTCTCATTGCGGCAGGCCTGCATGATGGTCAAGAGATCTGTCTTTAATAATGGCAGTACTACCTGTGTTTCCGGATCCCCGAAGCGGCAGTTATATTCCACAACCTTAGGTCCATCCGGGGTCAGCATCAGTCCGAAATACAGGCATCCCTTAAATGGTCTGTCTTCTGCATTCATCGCATGCATTGTCGGTAAGAAGATCTTTTCCATGCATTCATCTGCAATCTCCTTTGTGTAATAAGGAGATGGCGCAATGGTTCCCATACCACCTGTATTCAGACCTTCATCATTATCATTCACACGCTTATGATCCATGGAACTGATCATCGGCTTAATGACTTTGGAATCTGTAAAGGCAAGTACGGATACTTCCGGACCCGTCATGAATTCTTCTACTACAACCTTATTTCCGGCCTTGCCAAATGCCTTATCGATCATTAATTCTCTTACGGCAAGCTTTGCATCAGACATCGAGGAGGCAATCAATACGCCCTTGCCTAAAGCCAGGCCATCTGCCTTGATAACAACCGGGAACTTGTTTTTCTTCTGAATATAGTCCAGTACATCATCCGCGTTGTCAAAGATCTCATAATCTGCGGTAGGGATACCATACTTCTTCATCAGATCTTTAGAGAAAGCCTTGGATGCTTCGATGACAGCCGCATGTTCATTCGGCCCAAAGCTAGGTATACCGGCTTTCTCCATCTCATCTACCATGCCAAGCGCTAATGGATCGTCTGGTGTTACAACACAGAAGTCCACATGATTTTCTTTGGCAAACTGTACCATACCGGAGACATCGGTAGCCTTGATATCCACACACTCGGCATCGTTGCTGATGCCGCCATTGCCCGGGGCACACCAGATCTTTTCAACAGTCGGATTCTCCTTTAATTTACGAATCACCGCATGTTCTCTGCCGCCTGAGCCAACCACAAGTATCTTCATAAACGTTCCCTCTTTCTTAATGATGGAATAATCTCACACCACTGAATGCCATTGTCATATTGTATCTGTCAGCTGTTTCAATGACATTGTCATCACGGATAGATCCACCTGGTTCAGATACATAAGAAACACCACTCTTATGTGCTCTTTCAATATTATCGCCAAACGGGAAGAATGCATCAGAAGCTAAAGATACACCGGTTTCCCTGGCTAACCATGCCTTCTTTTCTTCTTTTGTAAAGACAGCTGGTTTTTCCGTAAAGAAGTTCTCCCATGTACCATCTCTTAAGACATCTTCATATTCATCACCAATATAGACATCAATTGTATTATCACGATCAGCTCTTCTGATACCTTCCTTAAATGGCAGATTCAATACCTGAGGAGACTGTCTCAGCCACCAGTTATCTGCTTTATTGCCGGCTAATCTTACACAATGCACACGGCTCTGCTGGCCAGCCCCTACGCCAATGACCTGACCATCCTTGGCATAAGCTACTGAATTGGATTGTGTATACTTCAGGGCAATCAGGGCAATAATCAGATCTCTTTTTGCATTATCCGGAAGATCATGATTCTTTGTGACGATATTCTCTAACAGAGATTCATCAATCTTAATGTTATTTCTGCCCTGTTCAAAGGTAATGCCGAATACCTGCTTATGTTCAATTGGATCCGGTACATAATCCGGGTCAATCTGAACAATGTTGTAATTGCCTTTTTTCTTCGTCTTTAAGATTTCCAGAGCTTCTTCTGTATACCCTGGCGCAATCACACCATCTGATACTTCCTTCTTGATTAATTCAGCTGTATCTTTGTCACAGACATCGGATAAAGCCGCCCAGTCTCCATAGGAAGACATACGGTCTGCACCTCTGGCTCTTGCATAAGCACATGCTAATGGAGATAACTCTCCATCACCTACAAAATAGATCTTTCTTTCTACATCGGTTAAAGGAAGACCGATTGCGGCACCAGCAGGAGAAACATGCTTGAAGCTTGCGGCGGCAGGGAGATGTACGGCTTCTTTTAATTCCTTAACTAACTGCCAGCTGTTTAAAGCATCCAGAAAATTAATATAACCAGGTCTTCCATTCAAAACAGTAACCGGAAGATCAGATCCATCCTGCATGTAAATACGGGCAGGCTTCTGATTTGGGTTGCATCCATACTTAAGCTGAATTTCTTTTGACATTCTTTTCTCCTTTACTGATTCTTATTAAAAATCTGTATCTCTGTTTCATCTGTATCAATCACAATCTGAGCAGTATATAAAGAAACCTTATTATCCTGATTCAATGCTTCCCAGACATGCTGTGAGAAGGCTTCAAACGGTTCATGAGCCATCTCCCACTTCTTTGGTTCACCTGCAAAGGATGGTAAAGGATTGCCATCACCTTCATAGGTAGTAATCAGACGTCCATAACCTGCTTCACTGTCTTCATATTCAAAGAACTCACGGATTGTCTTACTGCCATCCGCATCACTCTTTAAGATTGACATTCTGTAATCTGCCTTATGAATGATGGCGGAGATACGCGGCGTATAGTTAGGCGCATCCGGTTCAAAGGTACGGGTACGTAAAGCTTCTTCAAATGTCTTTCCTTCTAAAAGATATTTCTGAATCGTATCGGTCTGATCACCATTAGTTACGACAAGATCATTATTCACCTTTCTGACCGGATGATAGATAATCAGGCTGGGATCTTCCAGTTTGGATTCATCAAAAGCTCTTGTCTCAATACCATCATCCGTTCTTGCAAAGATACGGTTTCTGGAGTTCTCACTTCTTCCCATGATCCAGTAAGCAACTCTCATCTTATGAGAACACGGGGTTCTGCCAATTGCTATGCCACGACCCGGATATGTATTATTTTCAAGATATGTATACAGATTCATGCTTTCTCCTTATCTAACTGTTCTGAAAGTTCTGCGGCTGCCTCAGGAAGTAATATCCATTCCGCCTGTTCCATAACTCTTTTCTGTAATGTCTCAGGCGTATCTCCTTCTTCCACATATACTGCCTTCTGTTTTAATATTCTTCCTCCATCCGGGATTTCATTAACCAGATGAACGGTAGCACCTGTTACTTTGACACCTCTGGCAAGAGCTGCCTCATGTACCTTAAGACCATAGTATCCCTTACCGCAGAAGCTTGGTATTAAGGAAGGATGGATATTCAGGATTCTGTTTTCATAGGCATGGATGACACCAGGGCCAAGAATACTCAGATATCCTGCAAGAATCACCATATCTATATCATGCGCATGCAGTACATCTGTGATCTTCTGATCAAAAGCATCCTGATCCACGTAATCCTTATGTCTGATAACTTCTGTTTCAATACCAGCTTTATGTGCTCTTTCCAAAGCATATGCTTTGTCATTGGAAGCTATTACCAGGTTAATCTTTCCATGTGGGATCTTTCCGTCCTTTTCCGCATTGATCAATGCCTGCAGATTTGTCCCGCCGCCGGAAACCATGACTGCTATATTAATCATCTTCAATTACGACGCTGCCATCGCCCTCTGTCATTTCACCAATACGATAAGCCTGTACACCCTGATTCTTTAATACAGATAATGTCTTTTCCTCATCTGCCTTATCTACGATAACCGCCATACCAATACCCATGTTATATGTATTAAACATATCATGTTCACTGATACCGCCCTTCTTCTGAATCAGATCAAAGATCGGAAGAATATTCCATGTACCTTTATGTACAACTGCATTTAAAGAATGATCATAGGCTCTTGGCAGATTCTCATAGAAGCCGCCGCCGGTAATATGTGCAATTGACTTTACAGGAACTTCTTTTAATAAGGATAAGACAGGCTTTACATAAAGCTTTGTAGGGGTTAACAGTGTTTCCCCTAAGCTCTTACCATCTAACTCATCCTTATACTGATCTAAGGTCTTTCCTGTATCAATATCAAATATCTTTCTGACTAAAGAGAAGCCATTGGAATGTACGCCTGAAGAAGCTAATCCGATAATCACATCTCCTGCCTTTACATTCTTTGTATTCAGTATTTTCTTTTCATCTACAATACCAACTGTAAAACCAGCCAGATCATATTCTTCTTCCGGCATTAATCCCGGATGTTCTGCGGTTTCACCACCAACTAAGGCACAGCCTGATTCCACACATCCATCTGCGACTCCCTTAACAATAGAAGCGATCTTTTCCGGAATATTCTTTCCACAGGCAATATAGTCTAAGAAGAATAAAGGCTTAGCTCCGGCACAGATAACATCATTGACGCACATGGCGACACAATCAATGCCTACCGTATCATGCTTATCCATTAAGAAAGCAATCTTAAGCTTGGTTCCGACACCATCTGTACCAGAAATCAGTACAGGTTTTTCCATGTCTTTGAATGACGGTTCAAACAATCCTCCGAAACCACCGATACTGCCAAGTACACCCGGTATTTCGGTTCTCTTGACATCTTTCTTGATTAATTCAACAGATTCATAACCGGCGGTAACATCTACACCAGCTTCTTTATATGCATTACTATAGCTCTTGTCCATCGTCTGTCATCCTCGCTCCCTTATAGTACTTTTCTTTATCGCCGCCGATCTTCTGTTCAAATTTGGACTTGCCGGTAACGGTCGGAACCGGTGCAGGATAATGTCCGGTAAAGCAGCCGACACAGAAATCACAATGTGCCTTATCCGCAATCTTCTTAACACCTTCTACACTGAGATATCCAAGTGAATCCGCACCGATTGCCCCGGCAATCTCATCCACACTCATCTGACAGGCAATCAGATGTTCCTTGGAATCAATATCCGTACCGTAATAACATGGTGATATGAATGGCGGTGCAGATACTCTGACATGTACTTCCTTAGCCCCTGCATCTCTTAGTAACTTTACGATTCTTGCGGAAGTTGTACCTCTGACAATAGAGTCATCTACCATGACTACTCTTTTACCCTTTACTACAGAAGGAATGACATTCAGCTTCATTCTGACTGAATTCTCTCTCTGTCCCTGAGTAGGCTGAATAAAGGTTCTTGCGATATATCTGTTTTTCACAAAGCCCATGCCATACGGAATACCGGATTCTTCGGCATATCCTAATGCGGCATCCAGACCTGAATCAGGAACACCTACTACAACATCCGCATCTGCCGGATGTTCTTGTGCTAACAAAGCCCCGGCATGTCTTCTTGCGTCATGTACCTGCATACCTTCCATGATGGAATCAGCACGTGCAAAATACACAAATTCAAAGACACATAAATGTGCTCTTTTCCCACAATGTGTCCGGATAGATCTGACCCCATCGTCATCTACTACAACGATCTCACCTGGTTCCACGTCTCTGATAAAAGTTGCGCCTAATGCATCAAGAGCACATGTTTCAGACGCAAAGACAATCTGACCATCTTTCATTCTGCCCATGACTAATGGTCTGAAACCAGTCGCATCTCTGGCCGCAATGAGCTTTTCAGGAGACATAATAACTAGTGAGTATGCCCCTTCCAGTACATCCATTGCCTTATCTACTGCTTCTTCAATAGAAGCAGTTTTTAATCTTTCACGAATAATAATGTAACAGATGATTTCACTGTCATTTGTGGTATGGAAGATAGCACCACTCAATTCCAGCTGTTCTCTTAATTGCGGTGCATTGGTTAAATTACCATTATGAGCTACTGCTAACTGACCTTTGATATGTCTTACGACAATCGGCTGGGCATTCGTTCTGTTTACTGTACCAAAGGTGGAATAACGGGTATGCCCTATTGCAATCTGTCCTTTGCCAAGCTTCTTAAGCTCCTGTTCTGTAAATACATCTCTGACAAGACCTACATCTTTATGTTCCGTAATGACACCACGGTCATTGACCGCAATACCACAGGATTCCTGTCCTCTGTGCTGTAATGCAAATAAGCCATAGTAACAGTCAGAGGCTACATTACCCTTCATATCTTTGTCATAAACACCAAAGATACCGCATTCTTCATGGATTGTATTTTCCATTCAGTCAATACTCCTTCAGCTTTTCTTCTATACCAGCATCCTTCTTTAATACATTGTCATGCTGGTTCTGTCTGTCCTGTGCAATCTTTTCAGCTAAATCATCATCTGATAAAGCAAGTATTTCAGCTGCTAAATATGCCGCATTCTTGGCCCCATCTATGGCTACTGTAGCAACAGGAATACCAGATGGCATCATTACTGTTGCAAGTAATGCATCTGTACCTTCTAACGCTGCACTTTTTAACGGAACACCAATCACAGGTAAAGTTGTATGTGCTGCAAGTACTCCTGCCAAAGCGGCAGCCATACCTGCCCCTGCAATAATGACGCCAAATCCATTATCTTTTGCATTTTCCGCAAAAGACGCTGCCTCCGCAGGCGTTCGATGAGCACTGTAAACATGTACCTCATATGGAATATCATAGCTTTCCAATACTTTGACAGCCTTTGCCATAACCGGTGCATCGCTGTCACTGCCCATAATCACTGCTGCTTTCTTCATGATGTCCTCCTCATATACATATATAAAATGACCTGTGTTCTTCACAGGTCAGTATCATTCTCTGTAATTGCATCCCGTATGCAGAATACGGGTATCGTTTAAGCCAAGTACTTTTACTGTCTGGAGAGTTAATGCATAAAGCCTCATTGCTCCATCCTTTCATCCCTTAGAAATCGAGTTACCAAACTTAGAAATACGTAATAATGTTATGTGATTTGAACTGGATTGTAAAGAAAAGAGCAGTAGTGATCATCCTTATATAAGTAATATATGTTTCATCTTATGAAAGTTTACATATTCATGAAATAATTTCATTTTTTTCGTGGAATTCAAGATTTTTCTACAAATATATATAACAGGGAGCCTTACCTCCCTATGCTGGATCACCTTTACGGTGGCGGTTACCCTCCTTGTATCAAGAGACTGATGTATCTCTATAAACAATGCATCCTGTTTCAGGAGTATGGCACTGCTCTTTAAATCTCGTTCTAAAGGGGAATGCTTATGAGTTCGTATGAGATCATCATGGCAGTGTTACAAACTGTCCTGGTCGTAATAGCGGCTATTAACCTGGGTCAGAATACAACAAAAAAGTAAATCGCCAACCCTTCAAAATGTGCGATTTACTTCGTAACAAGTAGGGTCAGCCGTCATCGGTGATCCTTTTGCATCTACATTATAAATTTTCAAACAGATTAATCAATCGCGGAAAGACTTCCATCATGTCTGAAAACAACTGATATTGATATATTACAAATAATTCAGAATTTTTGTGGAATTCAGTATTTTTCTACAAATATATATAACAGGGAGCCTTACCTCCCTATGCTGGATCACCTTTACGGTGGCGGTTACCCTCCTTGTGTCAGGAGACTGATGCATCTCTATAAATAAAGCATCTTGTTTCAAGAGTATGGCACTGCTCTTTAAAACCGTGCTAAGGAGGTATGCTTTATGACTTCTTATCAGATCATCATGGTAGTGCTTCAAACTGCCTCGGTCGTACTTACGGCCATTTCATTGGGTCTTAATGGAACGAAAAAGTAACCGCCTAATCCCTTAACTTAGCGGTTACTCCTAAGATCAGAGGGTCAGCCGTCATCGGTGATCCTCGTTTCATCTTAAGTATAGTTGATGAACCATATTAGTCAAATGCTGAAACTTTTCGTTTGTGAATAATCAAGTGATACCCGGATAGGAATAATATTGTTTAACACTGTTAAAATATGCAGAAGTTTTGTGGAATTCAGCATTTTTCTACAAATATATATAACAGGGAGCCTTACCTCCCTATGCTGGATCACCTTTACGGTGGCGGTTACCCTCCTTGTGTCAGGAGACTGATGCATCTCTATAAACAATGCATCTTGTTTTAAGAGTATGGCACTGCTCTTTAAATCTCGTGCTAAGGGGGGAATGCTTATGAGTTCGTATGAGATCATCATGGCAGTATTACAAACTGCCCTGGTCGTAATAGCAGCTATTAACCTGGGTCAGAATACAACAAAAAAGTAAATCGCCATCCCTGCAAAGTGTGCGATTTACTTCGTAAATAACAAGCAGGGTCAGCCGTCATCGGTGATCCTCCTACATTTTCAGTATATCCGGCAAACTGATTAAGTAAACAGAATTTATCAAAGAATGCATGGCAGCATATATACAGGAAGAAAGATAATTCCGTCTTTTTCCAACCTGTCTTTTTGAGAGAAAACATAACATCCGGCAATGTTTTTCTTGTGATTCCGCTCAAAAACTGACAGAGACTCATGCTTGCCGCGATTCGATGATTTGATTTCAATTGCGGATACTTTTATTCCATTAGAAACAACAAAATCTATTTCATAATAATGCGTACTGTCTTTTTTCTCCCAGGTATGATAGTAAAGCTCATGACCTGATGCGGCAATCATCTGGGCAGCCACGTTTTCATATACATAACCAAGATTAGCCGGCAGGTTATCCGATAGAAACTTTGCATAAATCTCATTTTCAACTTCTGGCCGGTCAATAAACATGAGTGTCAGAAACAAGCCTGTATCTGAAACATACATTTTATAAGAGTTCAGATCTTTTGTATTTGACAGACTTACCCAGGGATCTGTTGTGTTATATGCTACATTTACTGTTTTTGAATCGATCAGTTTATACAAAAGCTCTTCATCTTTTTCGGTTGATCGTTTTTTCCCAATAGCACTGGCAAGACGATATCTTTTTACATCTTTTGCCAGCTGGGCCGGAATCGCATGATACATTGCGGAAACTCTCCCGGAATCATCTATCTTATAGAAATCGGCCTCATAAAGGTGGATAATTTCGCGTTTCACATCATCTATTTGTTTGAAATTCTTACCATTCACATACGCTTCTACCGCCTGCGGCATTCCACCGACAGCCATATAAATCCTGAAATTTCTCATCAGTGTGTGATGTGCAGCCTGCCCTGCCGGTACATTGTTTTTATAAAATGACTGAATTATCTGGAAGTCATTACTTCCAACTGCCCAGCAGAATTCTTCATAATCCATAGGATACATCTGAATCTTTTTTTCTTCAGAAGGAATCAGTATATTCTGAACATTTTTATGAATTGAGATTAATGACCCGGTTTCAATGTAATGATATCTTCCATCTTTCACCAGATACTTTATTGCCTGCCGTGCCTCAGGAAATAATTGAATTTCATCAAAAATAATTAAAGATTCATGTACATACAGTGTTTTATTTGTCACTGCCTGCAGACGTAAGAAAAACAAATCCAGATTACCAATATCTTTAAAACAATCTTTCACTTCCTGTGAAGTGTTCGCAAAGTCAATCTGTATATAAGAACGGTATTCCTGTTTTGCGAATTGTTCCGCAATCGTTGACTTACCTACACGTCTTGCGCCTTCAAGAAGCACACTGTATTGATCCGCATCATTTTCTTTCCATTTTAACAATTGGTTATATGCTTTTCTTCTGAAATATGTCATTTTTTCTTTATTCTCCAGCATATTTTTATTCAAATATGCATTTCTTCAACTTCAATATATGCTTTTTAATACATTTCTTCAACTTCAATTCATTCAAAAACATACATTCCTTCAATATCAAAGAGAGCAGAAATATACATTTCTTCAATTTCAAACCAGATAGTTATTCATAGATTAGTCTGTAGAATTTCTTATGGAATACATTTTTGAAATGTATTCCTGGTATGTAATAAGAAAGTCTGTGTGGTTTATAACAACATGGCTGGTATCTAAAACATAAATCAGTTGTAATAGCCTTAGAGATGAGAAAAAGACAAATGTTAAGGCTGTAGAAAAGCACATGAGATTTTCACCCATGTGCTTTTTGTTTCTCATTCCCAACTTATCACTATCTGCACCGCCGTTTTCTTTGGAACCTCTTTTGCATTTGCCAGAGTCCAGAGAAGAGATTGAATTGTCGCAGGTTGTGAAGCCAGGTAAGGGTCCATTCCCCAGGATCCGTCATGGTGACGGTAGAACCGGGAACGTTTTTCTTTACCATCTGCTTCCCAGCAGATTTCCATAGAACGATTTGAATGTACAACGTTTCTGACAATAATTTCTTTTTTACCCATAAAAAATACCTCAGACTTTCTCATCCAGAAGGGTATAAAAATCCCTTCTGTCATGAACAATCCGAGGTATTTCTTTTTG
>CAZHUX010000043.1:0-8280 GCA_964535445.1 uncultured Galactobacillus sp.
CCCTGGCGGATCCGGAAATGCCGAACAAGGCAAAAGCAGGAGATCTCAACAGCATTCGTCATTGTCTTGGCTGTAATATCGGCTGCCTTGATAATCTCTGGAAAGGAAATACCGTTCATTGTGTCATCAATCCGGAAACCGGTGAAGAAGCAAAAGGCGCAATCACCAAAGCAGAGACAAGTAAGAATGTTGCAGTGATCGGTGCCGGCCCGGGCGGACTGTATGCAGCAATCGCTGCCGCGGAGCGTGGTCATCATGTAGAAGTATATGAAGCATCTGCTCATGCCGGTGGTAACTACTACAGTGCATCTGTTCCGCCATGCAAGGGAGAGATCACATCTTTCATCGGCTGGCAGCTGAATGAATGCAGAAAACTTGGCATTGAAATTCATTACAATACGAGAATCACACCTGACAATCTGAAAGATCTGAAGGCAGATCATATTATCAATGCCACTGGTGCTGCGCCATCCTGTCCGCCGATTAAAGGACTGGAAGACAAAGAAAATCTTGTTTATGCAACGGATATTCTTGATGGAAAAGTATTCCCGGGCAGAAATGTTGTAATTATCGGTGGAGGTGAAGTAGGAGCTGAAACGGCACATTATCTGACCTTTGCAGGACGTGCCGTGACAATTCTTGAGATGAAACCGCTGATTGCAGGAGATGCCGGAAGTGCAAGAGAAGGACTGATGTCTTCCTTACAGAAGAGAAATGTCAGAATGCTGACAAACGTCAGTATTACGGAAGTGATGAAGAACAGTGTGTCTTATACAGATGCAGCGGGAAATACATATGAACTTCCGACGGATCAGGTTGTAATCGCAACCGGATTCCGCAGTCGTACGGATCTGAATGAAGCACTTGAAAAGTCAGGAATTCCTTATGACACCATAGGTGATGCAAAGAAAGCAAGAAATGCATTCTCGGCAATCTCGGAAGGATACTGGGCAGGCAGAGCCATCTGAAATACAGAACCATATAAGAAAGACGTTTCCAGCTCTCTGCACAGAAAAAAACGACTGCAGTGATGATTCACTGCAGTCATTTCGTTTTAGTTATCTAATGAACCGGTTAAGGTTACGGTAACATCTTTCTTCTTGCCATCTCTTTCAATAGTCAGATCAATCTTGTCTCCGACTTTCTTTTTGGCAAGAACGGCACTTAAATCAGCGTAAGAATTAATATCAGTATCATCTGCTTTGACAATCTTGTCATATGCCTTTAAACCGGCTTTCTCAGCACCAGAACCCTTCATGACATCCGTGATGTAAAGACCAGCACTGTAGTTCTGATAATCCTGATCTAATTCCTGCAGATAAACACCTAAGGTAGCTCTGTCAGTAACCTTGCCGTTTTCCATTAACTGTTTGGCAACATCCATTGCCGTATTAATCGGAATTGCAAAGCCAAGACCTTCAATCGTTGCACCAGAAGAAGTAGTACCGGAATCCTTGGCATTTACAATACCAATCAGATTACCGTTTCCATCAAACAGACCGCCGCCGGAGTTGCCGGAGTTAATAGCGGCATTTGTCTGAATCAGTTCCATGGATTCATTGTTAATGGTGATTTCTCTGGATGCGGCTGAGATAATGCCATCTGTAACCGTTCCGCCAAGAGTACCTAACGGGTTACCGATAACAACTGCTGTATCACCGGCTGCGATCTTGGAAGAATCACCGATTGTAGCAGCAGCAAGACCGCTTGCGTCAATCTTGATGACCGCAATATCAGACTTGGAATCCGTACCTACTAATGTCGCATCATATTCTTTGCCATCATAGGTTGTTACCTTGATGGTATTGGCATCTTCAATAACGTGGTTATTTGTGATGATATATCCGTCTTCTGAAATGATGACACCACTGCCGGCTGCGGTAGAAGTATAGGTACCGCCAAACATGCCATAGGAAGTAGAAGTAACTTCTGTTTCAATCTCGACAACACTAGGAGAAGCCTTGGCAGCTACTTCTTCCGTTGTTAAGCCTGTACCATCGCTATCAGAAGATACCGTAGTAACTTTACTTGTTCCGGCAGCGTCACTGGTTGTAACGGTTGTCTTATTGTCAGAAGAAGAACCATTGCGGCTTACGACAAGCAGGGCACTGCCAGTACCGCATCCTGCCGCAATCACGGCACTTAATATAATATTCAGTACCGGATGATACTTCTTTTCTTTCTTTGGTTTTTCTGTATATATATTCTGATTTGGATTAAATTCTGTCATACGATCCATCTCCTTTTTTCTTTCTGCATGATCATACTAGTTTTCTTTTGTGTAAGTTATGTGAACTCTTTGTTAACAGTGTAAGAAAACTGGCATTACATATTATAATTCATGACTTTATCTTTAAAAGTATAATCACGCATAATCATTGAGAAATCAGTCATTGACAGATATACTAGATAGCGTTAAGAGGTTTTTTATATGGCAGAAAAAAACACGAAGAAAAAAGTATATGCGCCAATTACCAATCCCCAGCTGGATGCGGCAATTGCGGAATTAAAAAAGGGCAATGGAGATGAACAGCAGAAAGCATTAAATGAAGCATTAAAGAGTGCAAAGCTGCTTTCTCCATGTGACTTTGATGTAGATATCCAGCAGCAGAAAGACGGTACGATCAAGAATGTCCATCCTTCCCAGATCAAGTTCTATCTGCTCAATACCAATGATGGCAAGACATTCTTCCCGGTATTTACAGATATGGAGAAATCTACGCATTTCCAGTTTGGAAAAGATATCAAACCAAAGGAAGTTGTCAGAAGTATTGCGGACTTTGACCGTCTGTTACAGGATCCTAATGGCAAGGCACAGGGTATTGTCATTAATCCGGGAATAGATAATGTCGTTATCCCGAAAAGACTGATTGCACTTCTATGTGGAAGAAAGGAAGCTCCTGTTACGCCGCGTCCAAACCCGGCCGCAGGTGCACCATTGAATGTGCGCTACACAGAACCGGCGGTTTATCCAACCAAGATGGTCAATGCCATCTATGAAAAGTGCACTAAGAATCCTGAGATCAACAGAGTCTGGTTAAAAAACAAGATTGCAGGAAATGTTGTCTCTTTCTATATAGTTGTAGAAGCAGATGAACAGAATGAACATCTGTTAAATGAGATCCGGGAAGTGGCAGTTCCTTTAGCCAAGGATATTCAGGTTGAAGTAGTCTTCGCAAATGAAGATATCATGAAGAATATTATCAAGGAGGCTGTCGCATTGTACGACAGAAATCTTGAATTGTGATCCGGAAATTAACCGTATCTGATGAAGATCTTCTGTTGTCCTATGCTAAGAATACATTACAGAATGCCGAACATGGTCATGAGATTTCTGGCCTGTTAAAAGAAAGAGTGCATCTGTATGAAACAATAGGCAGCTTTGATGGTGATGATCTGAATGGTATTCTTGTCTATGAAAAAGAATTATTCAGAATCATATTTCTGTTAAAAGATACTGATACAATCGGTACATCTCTTCTGGATGAATTTGTACATATTGCGGAAAACCAGAATATTGCCAAGATCACGGTCAATGCCTTAGAACAGGATGTTCAGTTTTATACAGACTATGGTTTTGATAAGACCGGGGAAGAGATGAAGGCAGGTAAGCTGACATTTGTGCCGATGGAATACTTAACCGAAAGAAGGTTCCTTGGTACTACGGTAACAGTTATCATTGATCATCCGTATGGTTCCCTGCATCCAAGCAATCCGGATGTTCTGTATCCATTGAATTGCGGATACATCAGGCAGGATATAACAAATGAAGACACCGATTTCCAGAATGCCTATGTATATGGTCCTGAAGAACCATTGGATACCTTTACCGGTGTTGTGGCAGGAATTGTCTATCATCGTGAAGATAATCTGTCCCGCTGGATTGTCATACCAGCCGGTATGGTTATCGATCATAATGCCATCATACAGAAGATAGCATTTGAAGAGCAGTATTATGATACCCGGATTATCTGGGCGTAAGGAGGATATGTATATATGTCTACCTGGATTATGGCAGCCATTGTCATCGCAATTACGGCAGCTTCCTGGATTGCCGGAATAGAAAAGCATTAACAGTCAGCGTACAGACTTACTGTACGCTTTTCTCTATTGAAGGAGGATACATGTATGTTAAGAGGTTTTATTAACTGTCATATATGGCATAGTGACGCCACAGCGATTCTTGTAAGTGATGAGAGAATAGAGAAACTTGGTTCCAATAAAGAAATAGAAGATGCCCTGGATACTAAGGATGAACTGATAGACTTAAAGGGAATGTATGTTGTGCCGGGATTTGTTGATTCCCATATGCATTTACTGGAACTTGGATATTACTTAAGTCATGCCCAGTTATCTCTTTGCAAGGATCTGGATGATATCCATGCAAAATTAACTGCGCAGCTTTCACAATTAAAAGAAGGGGAATGGCTGAGCGGCAGAGGATGGAATGAAGAAAATCTGAAAGATCATAAATTCCCGGATAAGAAGTTTCTGGATACCGTTTCCGATACTGTTCCGGTTGCCATAACCCGTAATGATGGTCATGTCATGTATGTCAATTCAAAGGCATTGGAAAAAGCCGGTATCCAGGAAGATATGGAACTGGATGATGGTTATATTGACTTTGATACAGGCAGAGTAGAAGAAAATGCCATTCAGACAATCCTGAAGGCTGAACCGGAACCGGATGTACAGACACTGATGGATTATATCTTAACCGGTATGAAATATGCCAATGCCAATGGGGTTACGGCAGTTGGCAGTGATGACTTCCTGTCCCTTGGCACAGACTATGATAAGCCGCTTGATGCACTCGAAAAGCTCTCTTATCAGGATCGTCTGACAATCCGCATTCAGGAACAGTGCGAGTTTAAAGACATCCAGTCTTATGCAAAGTTTCTTGATGACGGGTATACGTTTGATGTAGGAAATGATTTCTTCAGAATCGGTCCTTTAAAGCTGATTCTCGATGGTTCCTTAGGCTCTCATACAGCTTATATGAGTAAGCCTTATGAAGATGATAAGAATACAAGAGGGACCATGCTTTTAGAAGATGATGAGATCGAAGACTATATTAACTTAGCCCAGCACTTCAACATGCCGGTCATTGCCCATGCCATAGGGGATGGTGCCCTGGATCATATTCTTGACTTATATGAAAAGAATCTCTATGAAGGTAATCCACTGCATTCTGGCATTGTGCATTGTCAAATGATGCGTCAGGATCAGATTGAAAAGGTTATACAGTTGAAGCTTTCCTGTTACTTCCAGTCATCATTCATTGATGAAGATGCACCGATTGTTGAAAAAAGAGCAGGGAAGGATCTTGCCTTAACCTCATACCCTTATAAAACCCTGTTTGAAGGTACACTCAGTTCTAATGGATCAGATGCACCAGTCGAAATGCCTTCGGCCTTAAAAGGAATTGAATTAGCCGTGACACGTCATTCTGTTTCTCATCCTGAATACTCTATGAATCCAAAGGAATGCCTGAGCATAGATGAGGCAATCGCTTCCTATACCGAAAAGGGTGCTGAACAGTTATTCATGCCTGACAGCATTGGTTCCATCAAAGAAGGATACTATGCTGACTTTGTCATATTGGATACGGATATTACAAAGTGTGATGTCAATAAGATTCATGAAACAAAAGTCATGATGACAGTCATGAATGGAAGGACGGTATATGAAAGATGATCAGAATGATTGATTTACAGCGTGACGGCATGTCATGCTGGTGGTGGTATAACTGGTATATTACACATTCTACGGTTACCTTTGAAACAGAACCTGTTTCTTCACATGATTTCAATGAAAGAATCAGGACAATACGTAAAAATTATCCATGGATTGTCTTAGAAGATGATGAGAAGTTATTGGGATATGCCTATTTAAATCACTTTAATCCAAGAGCTGCCTATAACTGGACAGCAGATCTTTCCATCTACCTTTCGCCGGATCAATGCGGGAAGGGTTATGGCCGGATGTTAATGAAAGAGATCATTGATCTGGCTAAAAAAGACGGCTATCACAACATTGCCTCATTAGTTACCGGAAACAATGTTCCAAGCATGAAGCTTCATGAGTCCTTTGGCTTTGTGAAAACAGCCACCTATAAGAACTTCGGCTATAAGAACAATACATGGCTGGATGTCAGCTACTATGTACTGAAGCTCTGTGACCCGGATCCTGATGTCATACCAGAGCAGCCAAAGAATCTGAATCCTTATGAAGAAGTTAAGCCGAAGCGTGTACCGGTTCAATGAAAAATATTATTCTTGCCGGTATTAAAACAGATGAATCCGGGCATGTCTTTGAAAGCAGAATGGAAGAGCTTGAAACACTTTGTAAAGCCGATGATCTGCATGTTGTTTCAACGGTTACCCAGAAAGCATCTTCCTTACATCCAAAGACTGCCTTCAGGGAAGGCAAACTGCAGGAACTTGCCGTCAGTGTTCAGATGCATCAGGCCGAAATGGTTGTATTCTATAACAGTCTGACGCCAAAGGTATCACAGCGGATCGCGGATGCATGCAGGTGTCAGGTTATTGACCGGACATCGGTTATTCTGGATATATTCTCTGCCCATGCCCGCTCTAAGCCTGCCAAACTGCAGACAGAAATGGCAAGATTACAATATGAACTGCCATATGCATTAGCCCGTCAGAAACCGCAGGAACGTATGCGCGGGGGCGGGGTGACAAACCGCGGCAGTGGTGAGATGCAGAGTTCCCTGATTGCGGGTAACTACAGGAAAAGAATTCATAACCTGCAGAAGGAATTAGATCATATCCAGCTTCAGCATGATCAGGATGAAAACAGACGTACGAAACTGCGTATCGCAAGAGCTGCCTTAGTCGGTTATACCAATGCGGGCAAGAGTTCCTTAATGAATGCCTTATTGCAATACAGTGATGTAAAGGGCATGCAGGTATTGGAAAAAGATCAGTTATTTGCGACATTAGATACATCTGTAAGATTAATAAAGGATCAGGAGAAATCGTTTCTTCTCTATGATACGGTTGGCTTTGTCTCTGATCTTCCAAAGACATTGCTAAAGGCATTTGAGACAACTCTTTCAGCCGTTAAAGATGCAGACTTACTGATCCATGTCATTGATTCCAGAGATGAAGATTATGAAGAAAAAGAACAGATAACGGAAGATACATTAAAACAAATCCATGCGGATCATATTCCGGTATTAAAAGTCTATACAAAATCAGATTTATTATCTGATAAAAGTGATGGCAGGATCTATGTCTCCAGTCTGACTAAGGAAGGAATTCCTGCCTTCCTGGAAGAAGTTATAAAGAGACTGTATCCTTATGAAACACATATGTATTGTCATATTCCCTATGATCAGTCAGGATTATTACAGTCTTATGCACATGCTGTAACCATACGGTTTCTGGATAATGATGAAACCGGTATGAATGTATATATAGAAGGACCTGAAAGCTATCTGAAGGTATTCAGGCAATATAGAAAGAAGGAAAAGTAATGTCAGAAAAGAAAACAGTATGGGAAAAACTGAACAAGAAACAGAAGAAAGAATTAATGAAGTTTAATGAAGAATATAAGGAATTCTTGTCGGTTTCAAAAACAGAAAGAACATTTACTGCTAACAGTGTCAAAGCTGCTGAAGAAGCAGGATTTGTCAATCTGGATACGGTTAAGAAATTACATGCAGGAGATAAGGTATATGCCGTAAACAGAGGGAAGAACTTCCTTGCGTTTATTATCGGAAATAAACCGGTAAAGGAAGGTATGAATATCCTTGGTGCACATATTGACTCCCCGCGTATGGATCTCAAGCAGCATCCGCTCTATGAAAAGGATGGTCTTGCTTTATTAGATACACATTACTATGGCGGTATCAAGAAATACCAGTGGGTCGCAAGACCGATGGCATTGGTTGGTGTAGTCGTTAAGAAAGACGGTACTAAGGTTTCTATTGATATCGGTGATGATCCGGATGATCCGGTAGTAGGTGTATCTGATTTACTGATTCATCTTGCCAGAAAACAGATGGAAAAGCCTGGTTCTACGGTTGTAGAAGGTGAGAAACTGGATCTTTTAGCAGGATCCATACCGGCAGAAAAGGTAAAGAAAGATCCTGTCAAGGCATATGTATTACAGGTATTAAAGGATAAATATGATATTGATGAAGATGACTTCATGTCTGCGGAAATAGAAGTTGTTCCGGCTGGCAAGGCAAGAGACTATGGCCTTGATCGTTCTATGATTATTGGCTATGGACATGATGACAAGGTATGTGCC
>CAZHUX010000043.1:8290-16461 GCA_964535445.1 uncultured Galactobacillus sp.
TCCATTGCCTATGATCCGAACTATCCGGAAGTTATGGAAGCCTATACTTCTTTAAGAGCTTTATTAGATATGAAGGAAGTACCGGAAAGAACATCCTGTGTCATTCTTGTCGATAAAGAAGAGATTGGTTCGGTAGGAAATACCGGCATGCAGTCAGCTTTCTTTGATCATGTCGTTGCCAGACTCAATGCCTTACAGGGCAATGCATCGCTTGTAGATCAGAATGATACCTATGAAAACTCCAGAATGCTTTCTTCTGATGTATCCATTGCCTATGATCCGAACTATCCGGAAGTTATGGAAGCCAATAATTCCGCTTACTTTGGAAAGGGTATCTGCTTTAACAAGTATACAGGTTCTGGTGGAAAGTCAGGATCCAATGATGCCAATGCAGAATATATGGCTAAGATCAGAAAAGTCATGGATGATAATGACTGTTATTTCCAGACCTGTGAACTGGGTGCCGTGGATGCTGGCGGTGGGGGAACCATTGCCTATATCATGGCTGATAAGAATATGGATGTTATTGATGCAGGTATCTGTGTACAGAACATGCATGCGCCATATGAAGTTGTTTCCAAGGCGGATGTCTATGAAGCATACAGAGCTTACAAAGCCTTCTTAAAAGATATGGATTAACACATACGAATATCTGATACAATAAAGACAGAGTTTATCTGTCTTTTTATATGGCAGGATGAAGGATATTCTATGAAAATAACATACTATTTTGTAAGACATGGAGAAACACTTTTCAACCGCAAGGGACGTGTACAGGGAGTCTGTGACTCTCCTTTAACAAATAACGGCATTCGTCAGGCAGACAATGTTCATGATGCATTCAGTGAAGTATTCTTTGACCGTATCTTTACATCACCGTCAGAAAGAGCCATGGATACAGCTGCCCATATACTTGCCGGACGTCAGGTAGAACCAGAGATCGTTAATGATCTTCATGAAGTGAATTTCGGCAGATTAGAAGGTACCAGATTCACTTCTCATCCTGATGAAATCCGCTATTGTTTTAACCATCAGGATTTCTCATCGGTGGGTGGTGAAAACAAGGAAGAAGCAGCGAAAAGAGCGGTAAAGGTTATGGATGACATTACAAACAGATGTCATGATCAGGATTCGGTTCTGCTTGTTTCTCATGGCTTCTTTGAATTCTTCATCATGTCTGCTGTTTTAGGCATGGATGTAGAGAAATATCGTGAAGAAAAGGAAAAAGAAGGAAAGAGTCCGATACCTAATGGCGGCATTATGGTATTTGCATATGAAGATGGTAAATACAGCCTTATTGAAGAGCCTGTATCACCAAAGGACTTCAGACCTTTAAAAGAACATAAAACCGTACATTTCTGGTATATCCGTCATGGTGAAACAGAATTCAACCTGTATAACCGTATCCAGGGATGGTGTGATTCTCCTTTGACAAAACAGGGAACTGCCCAGGTAGAAGAAACCGCAGAAGCATTAAAGGATATTCCTTTTGATAAGATCTATTGTTCTACAGCAGGAAGAGCACGTGAGTCCGCAAAGATCATGGCAGCCGGGAGAATGATTGATCCGGTTCCATTGCGTGGCCTCAAGGAATTGAACTTCGGAGACTATGAAGGCATTATCCGTGATTCCTGGAAAGATGAGATTATGAGAAGACACCGGGAAGGAGAAAACTGGGATGATGCCGGAGGCGAAAGCGGCAAAGAACTTGAAACAAGAATCCGTCATACTTTTGATAAGATTGTCAGTGCCTCCAAGGATAATCAGAATATTCTCATTGTCGGACATGGTACATACTATATGAATATTCTGCGTATCTTCTTTGGTATGGAAAGAGATACGGTAGAAACCATGCGCCGCTCATCCGGACACAGGCCAATGCCGAATGCAGGTATCTTCCGCTTTGATTATAAAGATGGAGAATTTCAGTTAGTACAGTTAATGATATCGGCTGAAGAGTACAGAGAGGAAAAAGAAAATGAAGCATAAGCCTCATTTTCTTTTACTTAAAGGTACATATTCCTGATATTCACCTACATATTTATAGGCAGGACGGATAATACGTCCGGCAAATTCTATTTCTTCTATTCTGTGTGCACACCACCCGGCAACTCTTGATATCGCAAAGATAGGTGTGTATACATCGGTAGAGAAACCAAGAATTCTGTAGATTAATCCACTGAATAAATCCATATTGGCACAGACATGTTTTGTCTGTCCTTTTTCTTCCGCAAATACTTCTGGTGCGATTCTTTCAATCTGACAAAGCAGATCATATTCTCTGCCAAAGCCTTTCTTATAGGCAAGGTCTTTGGAATACTTTTTGAGGATCTGTGCTCTTGGATCACTGATCGTATATACGGCATGTCCCATGCCATAGATCAGACCAGAGCCGTCACCAGCTTCCTTATGGATGATTTTACGCAGATAATCTTTGACTGCCGCATCGTTATTGACATCCGGTACATGTGCCAGGATATCATCCATTTGTTCCATCACCTTAAGGTTAGCACCACCGTGCTTCGGACCTTTTAGAGAAAGTATGGATGCCGCAATAGCTGAATAGGTATCCGTACCGGTAGAAGAGAGAACTCTTGATGTAAAGGCAGAGTTATTACCACCGCCATGATCTGCCTGTACAACCATACACAAGTCAAGAAGCTTTGCTTCTTCATGTGTAAACTTCTGGTCTGGACGATAAGTCGCAAGGATATGCTCGGCAGTATGAAGTCCCTTGACAGGGTAGTGGAAATACAGAGAGCCATGTTCATAGACATGTTTCTTGGTGATATAGGCATAAACCATCATCGTTGGTAATTCTGCAATTAAGTTAATAGACTGCTTTAAAATGTTCTCTAAAGAAGAATCTTCAGCATCTTCATCATAGGAATACATGGCTAATACAGATCTTGCCATCTTATTCATGATATTTGGAGAAGGGGCAGCCATGATCATCGTTTCCGCAAATCCTTCCGGTAGTTCTCTGTGATTTTCCAGAAGAGAAGAAAACATAGCAAGATTCTTTTTGCTTGGAAGTGATCCGAATAAAAGCAGCCAGGTTGTCTCTTCATATAAGAAACGGTCATTTTCTACCGCTTCTTTGACAATATCCTGTATATCAATGCCACGGTATATTAATTTACCGTCACAGGGAATGATATTTCCGTCTTTGTCTTTCTCATAACCGATAACATCACATATATTTGTAAGACCTGCAAGTACACCGGTACCATCCGCATTTCTTAAACCACGCTTGACACCCATCTTTTCACTGATTTCGGTATCGATATGATTATGTCTGCGGTATTCATTACACAATAAAGTCAGCTGTTCTTTAGTAAGGTCTTGTACGTCCGGATAAATCATGTAACACCTCCGTTGATTTACATTCTAGATGTAAATATTTTCATATTCAAGATGTAAATCATGAAAGAATATTACCGATCTTGTATTAAAATAGATTTGTTGAGAGGTTTGAATATGAAAGTTGTATTAATTCCCGGAGACGGTATTGGTAAAGAAATCTCAGAGAGTGTCAAAGAAGTATCAAAAGCATTATCCGCTCCTATTGAATGGGAGGAATATAAGGCTGGTGCAGACTACTATAAAGAAAGCGGTGATCTGATAGAACCAGGTACATTAGATGCCATAGAGAATACAGGCATAGCCTTAAAAGGTCCTACGGCTACACCAATCGGTACAGGTTTCCGTTCCATTAATGTACAGCTCCGTCAGCATTTCCATACGTATGCAAATTTACGGCCAGTGCATTCCATACCTGGTATTAAAAGCAGATATGAAAATGTAGACTTAGTCATTGTAAGAGAAAATACGGAAGATTTGTATAAGGGAATTGAATATATGCTGGATGATGATACGGCTAACGGTGTTAAGCTTATTACCCGTAAGGCTAGTGAAAGAATCGCAGAATTTGCCTTTGACTATGCCAGAAAGCATCATCGTAAGAAAGTAACAGCCGTACATAAGGCAAATATCATGAAGCTGACGGATGGATTATTCCTGGATGCATTCCATCATGTATCAGAATCCTATCCGGATATTGAGGCAGATGATGTCATTATCGATGCCTTATGCATGAAGTTAGTTATGGATCCGACGCAGTTTGATGTATTAGTCACAGAGAATCTCTATGGAGATATTATCTCGGATCTTTGTGCCGGTTTAGTCGGTGGTCTTGGCTTTGCGCCAAGTGCCAATATCGGTGAAAATGTACGTATCTATGAAGCAGTACATGGTTCTGCCCCGGATATAGCTGGTCAGAACAAGGCAAATCCAACTGCTTTGTTACTGAGTTTTGCCATGTTATTAAAGGATAATGGCATGAATGATAAGGCAGAAAAGCTTGAAAATGCCATCTATTCCTTAACAAAAGAAGGAGAGCATCTGACCGCTGATGTAGGCGGTCATGCATCCTGCAGTGAATTTACCGAAGCAATCATAGAAAGGCTGAATTAAATATGGAACTACATAACCATGGTGTATTTCTCGAAGATGGGAAACTGATTGAAGATGATCATAAGAATAAAGAAGAAGGCAGAAAGAAAACCATCTCCTGGAAAATATTAAATAAACATGATGATCATACAGATAGAGATCTTCTGCATATGCACTTTGATTCTCTGACATCTCATGACATTACTTATGTAGGCATCATTCAGACGGCAAGAGCCTCCGGCTTAAAGAAATTCCCGATGCCGTATGTATTAACGAATTGTCATAATACACTTTGTGCAGTAGGCGGTACGATCAATGAAGATGATCACCGTTTTGCCTTATCGGCCGCACATAAATACGGTGGTATCTATGTGCCGCCGAATATGGCAGTTATACATTCCTATAACCGTGAAATGATGACTGCATGCGGGAATATGATCCTTGGATCAGATTCTCATACCCGCTATGGTGCCTTAGGTACGATGGGTGTAGGGGAAGGCGGTGGCGAACTGGCTAAACAGCTGCTTGGCAGAACCTATGACATAGCCAAGCCGGAAACCGTATTGATCTGGTTAACCGGCAAGCCAAAGCCGGGGGTAGGACCGCATGATGTGGCGCTTGCCTTATGTGGTGCTGTATATGCCAATGGCTTTGTGAAAAACAGAATCATGGAATTTGCCGGTCCGGGCATTGCCTCATTATCACAGGATTACCGCAATGGCATCGATGTCATGACCACAGAGACTACCTGCTGGAGCAGTATCTGGGAGACAGATGATACAACCAAGGCATGGTATGTTTCTCATGACAGACCTGATGATTATCATGAACTGAAAGAAGAAGACGGTGCTTATTTTGACAGGTATATTACATTGGATTTAAGTACCATTGACTCCATGATTGCCTTACCTATGCATCCAAGCTATGCCGTTTCCATTCATGATTTGTTAAAAGATCCGTATCATTATCTCAAAGAAGCACAAGACCGTGCCAATGAACAGTTAAAAGGAAAGGTTAAGATGGACCTTGTTTCTAAGATTCATGGAAATGATGTCTATGTTGATCAGGGGATCATTGCCGGATGCAGTGGCGGTACCTATGACAATATCATGGCAGCTGCCGCTATCTTAAAGAATCAGAATACCGGCAATGGAGAATTCCGTCTGTCTGTTTATCCGGATTCCATGCCTGTCTATAAAGCATTAAGTGAAAATGGAACTGTCGCAGAACTTGTCAGCAGCGGTGCCATCTTCCGTGAAGCTTTCTGCGGTCCTTGCTTTGGCGCAGGTGATACACCAGCCAATGGGGAATTATCCATCCGTCATACAACCCGCAACTTCCCGAATCGTGAAGGCAGTAAGCCTAATGAAGGACAGTTAGCTTCCGTTGCCTTAATGGACGCAAGATCCATAGCGGCTACCGCAGCTAATCAGGGTAAATTAACTGCCGCAACAGATATCTGTACAGAAGAAGAAAAGATTGTTCCGTATGTCTTTGACAAGTCCATATATGAAAAGCGTGTCTACAATGGCTATGGCAAGGCAGATCCTAATTATGAACTGCACTTTGGACCAAATATCAAAGACTGGCCAGAACAGCCGGCTCTGCATGAAGATATGTTAATTAAGATTGTTTCTCATATCGATGATCCTGTCACCACAACCGATGAGCTGATTCCTTCTGGTGAAACAAGTTCCTACCGTTCTAATCCATTGCGTTTAGCAGAATTCACCTTATCCAGAAGAGATCCGGATTATGTACCTTCTGCTAAAGCAGTACAGAAGATCAGAGATGATAAAGAAAACGGTACAGTTGATAAAGAATTACAGGATGTTATGGATACCTTAAAGAACAATGATATTTCTGTGGATGTATCCAGAACAGGTATTGGTTCAGCAATTTATGCCAATAAGCCGGGTGACGGGTCAGCCAGAGAACAGGCTGCCTCTTGTCAGAGAGTATTAGGCGGTTCAGCAAACTTTGCGCATGAATATGCCACAAAGAGATATCGTTCCAACTGCATTAACTGGGGTATTCTCCCGTTTGTGACAAAAGATGATGCTCATTTATCCAAAGGTACATGGGTATATCTCAAAGATATCAGAAAGTCTTTGGATAAAGATCTTCCGGTTCAGGCATATGCTGTTAAAGATGGTACAGTGACTTCCATACAGGTAGAAACAGGACCTTTAACAAGTGAAGAAAAAGACATCCTTGAGGATGGATGTCTTATCAACTATTATCGTCATTAATTCTTAGCAGCAGATTTCTGCTGCTTTTTGTTTACAAGATCAGGAAACAGATAGGGAATAAATACCGGTACAATCTTTTCCCAGTCTGCTTCGGAATGATGACCACCCGGGGTTAAATGAGGATAGGTATGACATCCTCTTTCAGAATAGAGGCGGTTCATCTTTAACATCACTTCCATGGAGTCAATGAACAATCTTTTGCCATGGGCTTCCTGGGATCCCTGATCAATGTAAATATATGTATCACTTGAGAAATCTGTATTTCTTATTAACTTCTTTAAATGCTCATAATTGAAGAAAGTAGAAGGGGATACACAGGCGGCTCTGGAATAGACATTATTATAGGCCGCAATCATATATTCTGACATTAACCCACCCATACTGCTTCCGGCAATACCGACATGCTTTCTGTCCTTATGGACATGATATCTTTTCTCTACCTCTGGCTTTAATACTTCCGCAAACCACTTTGCGGTAAACTGTCCGCAGGCACGTATCTTCGGAAGATCCTCTAAGTGTGTCTTTTCCTGTGGATAAGGACAATACTCAGCAAGTCTCCTGTTTCCTCTGTGGTTGCAATCCTGTCCCACGACAACAAGATCCAATCCTGTTTTATCCAGATAATCCTTGATGCCCCAGCTCTTTCCATATGTCGCAAGATCATCATAAAACAGATTATGACCATCAAACATATACAGAACATCAAATTTTCTAGTTGTATTTTCATAACTGTCTGGCAGATACACCCATATCTTTCTTGGTGATTGTGATAATGGATGTATGTCCAGTGTAAACATTTCTACTTTTCCCATGGCGCTTTTCCCATCCACTTGATATGACTCTCTTCATGATTCTTCATTCTGATGATATTGGATTTATGTCTGTAAGTGACAAATGCGGCTAAAAGCATTAAAGAAATCCAGATACCCATATCTGAATAGTAACCCATACAGTACCGTAGCAATGCCGTAATGGCAGTAATCCATAAGGCACTCATACTGGAAAGAGAGACAATTCTGGAAAAGAACAGAATCACAAAGAATAAAAGGATTGGCCATATGAATGTCCAGAACCATGTATGGCTTGCATAGAGTGTTAAGCCTAAAAAGAAACCATAACTTGTCGCAACTGCCTTGCCACCATGGAAGTGGGCAAAGATTGGAAAACAATGACCGATACAGCAGGCAAGTCCGGCATAGATCTCTGTACCAGGAGCTATCAGATGGGCAATGATCATGGATAATAATCCCTTTAATGCATCCAAGGCAATGACTAATACACCGATTGGCTTTCCTAATACTCTTCCGGCATTGGTTCCACCTGTATTGCCAGAACCTTCCTTACGGATATCCTTATGAAAGAAAACAAGTCCAATAACTAATCCCCATGGAATAGATCCAAAAAGATAAGCTATGATCATAACTACGATAACAGAAAAGATGTTCATCTTATGAACCTCCGCAA
>CAZHUX010000044.1:0-16443 GCA_964535445.1 uncultured Galactobacillus sp.
GATTATAATGACTCATGGCTTAAGAGAGGTATTCATATGCGGTTAGCATGGAAGGAATTGAAATATAACTGGAAGAAATATCTACTGGTTGAAATTATTGTCATTCTGATGATGTTTATGGTTCTGTTTTTATCTGGTCTTGTAAAAGGACTTGGCAGGGCAGTATCCAGTGGTATAGAAAATATGGATGCGGATACGTTTATCTTGAGTGAGGATGCTGAAAAGCTGATCACCGTTTCAAATCTGAATGATGAACAAAGCAATGAAATCAAAGAAACATATGGTGATAAAGCTGCATCGATAGACATACAGAGAATGTATCTGGTTAAAGATGGAAATGATGAAAAGATTGATGTAACGTATTTTGCGATTGATCCTGATGGTTTTCTGAATCCTCAGGTATATAAAGGAAACAGATTAACAACTGAAGAGAATACGGTAGTACTGGATGATGATTTTGAAAGCAAGGGTATCCGGTTAGGAGACACCGTCAAAGATTCTTCTTCAGGTATTAAGATGAAAGTTGTCGGCTTTGCTAAAGATGAAATGTATGGGCATATCTCTGTAGCCTATATTTCAAAAGAAACATATACATCTATGATGAAGGAAATCAATCCTGGTTATCCGAATACCGTACATGCTTATGCCATTCAGGGTAAAGCATCCAAAGATATTGCCGGAACAGTCAGCTATGATAAGGCAGATATCATCCAGGCATTGCCTGGATACCAGGCTGAACAGATGACCATTACGATGGTGGAATGGCTTCTGATTATCATTACTGCAGTTATCATCAGCATTTTCTTCTATGTGATTAATCTGCAGAAAGAAAAAGAATTTGGTGTTTTAAAGGCAATCGGCATCAGTATGGGTACCTTAGTGAAATATATTGTCTCTCAGGTGTTTTTGATTGCCGCAAGTGGCGCCCTGATTGCGGCAGTCCTTGTCGCAGGAATGAGTCAGGCTCTTCCACAGACGATGCCATTCTATCTGGATGGTGGTCAGGCTGTACTGGTTCTTGTTGTGTTTGTGCTGATTTCCATAGCAGGCAGTCTTGCAACAGTGATTAAAATCGCAAAGATTGATCCGGCAGAGATTATCGGAGGTGACTTTCAATGAGCGACAATGTATTAACATTAAAGAATATTGTCAAGAAATACAAAGATGGCAATGCCGACCGCACGATTCTTGATCATGTAAACTTAAATGTATCCAAGGGTGAATTTGCGGCTGTAGTAGGACCGTCCGGATGTGGGAAAAGTACATTGCTGAATGTGGCAGGCATGATGCTGGCTCCGGAAGAGGGTGAAGTAGATATCTGTGATCAGAATGTATCTGATCTGCCAAAGAAGAAGTGGACAGAATTACGCAAAAAGGATATCGGCTTTATCTTTCAGAATCATCAGTTACTGCCATATCTGAAGGCAGGAGAACAGTTATCCGTACTTTTGAAAACAGATTCTGAGAAAGTAAACAAGTTATTCAAAGAGTTAGGCATAGAAAATATCATCAACCAGTATCCTTCACAATTATCTGGTGGTGAAAGACAGAGAGTGGCAATTGCCAGAGCTTTTGCGAGTGATGCTGAACTGATTCTGGCCGATGAACCTACGGCATCTCTGGATTCTGAAAGAGGAAGACATGTTGTCGAAATGATTCAGATGGAAGTACATAACCGTAATAAAGCAGCGGTTATGGTAACCCATGATGAAAGAGTTCTGGATCTTGTAGATACGGTATACAGAATGGAAGACGGCAGGCTGAAGAGAGCATAAGAGACTTTCTTAATCCCTTCTTTCCATGTAAAATGGAAGGACTGAAGGAGTTTGCATCATGTTGTTGAAATGTATCAGAGAAAATGAAACTACGTATTATATTCCATCTCATATTCAGAAGATTACGATTTCTCCTGTATATGGAAGGGAAGATAGTTTCGATGTTGCTTTTTATGTAGATCATACGATGGAGATTGTCAAAGTCTTTTCTGATGCGGGTGAAGCGGAAAAGTTTGTACAGAAGATTTATGCAAAGATGATTGAAAAAGAAAGTGACGAGATCTTTGATCTTAATGCATAAGTGAAAAATGTTTTATTGCCGGCTGAGTCTTTCTGCATATAAAATATGACGCGGAGGCTTACAAGATGACAGGTACGATTATTATCCTGGCTGTTATTGTATGCGCTGGATTACTATCCATGCTGTATGGAGAAAGATTGTTCTCTCTGATTCTGGCAATAGCAGCTTTTGTTTTTACATATAGTTTTATAAACAGTAACTTTGCAAATACATCTAATGTAACAGTGATTGCCCTGGCAGCTGCGGTAGTGGCTGTATTGTTATCACAATATGCCAAGAGACTGGCATTCTTTCTGCTGGGTTTGTATGCGGGTTATTTTATAGGACAGATAGCCGCTGGTTATGTGCCGGCGCAGGATGCCTATACACCATGGATTGTTATTGGCGTTTGTGCAGTTGTGACAGGAATCCTGTGTGCACACTTTAACCGTTCATTTATAAGGATCGGAACATCTTTTATAGGCGGAATTCTGATTGGATCTGTGGTTATCTATGTCGTAATGAATATCAATAACCTGAGTGGATCTGCAGGGTTAATATCTTCTGCAGGTGCTTTATCAGCCTATATTACAGGACAGGTCAATAGTCAGTATGGATTATGGCTGCTTGGTATTGCGCTTATTCTGACCATAGTTGGCACAAGATACCAGAAGCATCATAAGCATCGTTAATAGATAGGAGTAAATTATGGCATTTCTGATTGTTCCGGAAAAAGAAGAACTGGCATTCCGCCAGAAACTTCATGAATCACCTGAGACAATGTCTTTTTCTCATACAGAAGCATTCCCTGAATCTGACTGGGATGACTTTTATGAGAAACATGTAAAGGCTGATCCAAAGAAAGAAATATACAGACTGTTATTCTGCGACGGCTGTATGGATTTTACTGCAGAGGCTTCATGGCATTATGATGATAACCTGCATGGCTATCTTCTGAATATCCTGGTGAAGGGAGATTTAAGAAGAGAAGGCTATGGCCATGAAACATTACGTCTGATGAAGGGTGAAGCGGTATCTCATGATATTCATACTTTCTATGCACAGGCTTCTGAAGATAATACAGATGCACTTGCTTTCATAAAACATGAAGGATTTAAGGAAATACAGAGAAAGGATGGCGTGGTTACCTGCCAGCTGGATTTCTGATGAAATATAATCCTGAAGAGATTGTTTATGTGGATCCATTAGTACTATCCGGGCGTGAAATTGTCTCTGTTGTCTATGAACCACAGCATTCCATACGATTCTCATTCCTTGCGGAAGGTACGAAACAGTTTGATACGGCAGATCTTGCCAGAAGACCACTAAAGGATGTTATAGAGAAACAGCCGGATGTTATCTCTGCATTGAAGTGCTGCAGAAAGGTACCTTTATGGCTGGATTATCTCGGTGATAAGCAATGGCAGATGCATATACTGAAGTAAGGCATATCAGCGGATATGCCTTTTGTTGTAGAATAGAGACATGTATTTAACAGAAAAACAGATCATGATGCTGAGATTCTATGAAGGGGATATTGATCTTAAGAATATCCATGATCCCTTCTATGGTGATCCTAAGGCTTATGTCACATTGAATGCATTATTATTTGATGGTCTTTCTACAGAACTTGCAAGAGTGCAGGAAAACCGTATACTGAATCCTGCTTTTCTAAAAAATCCTATGGAAACTGCAGAATGCATCTGTACAATTATTTCTGCCATGTATCGTTCTGAAGAAGACATGGTTGTATCAAGAGTTGAAAGAACGGCAGATTTCAATGTATTTTCAAAAGAGAATACAATGCCTTCTTTCATTTCTACTTCCTATGCAGGTTTTCTTTCTGCTTATGAAGATAAGCATGGGCTTGCCTTAATGAAGATTCATGTTCCCAAAGGCACATATATTGCGGATATGAAGGAGCTGCTTCCTTCTTATCTCAAAGAGGATGAAGAAGAAGTATTATTAGCGCCTTATATACATATTACAGTTCACAAGAAACCATTAGAGGAATCCATGAAACAAATTCATGATGGTAATGGGAATATACCGGAAGTATATGCAGATGTATATTGTGATGGTTTTGCATATCCTTCTATATCTGCTGTGGTAATAAAAGATCAGGACATTCATAATGCTGAACATCTGTATGATGCTTTGAATCATCATGAAGCAGTATCTGATTCAGATATCAAAAGCTATATGAATATCAAGCATGCGATACAGCATCATGTGATTGAATGGATGGGAAATAACTTATGATCATCACACAGAATAAAAAAGTATTATTGACTCTGACCGATATGATGTACCAGAGATCTCATCTGAATGAAGAGTGTGCAGGCATTACCCATATTCTCGGACAGGAAGGAAAAATAGATATTGATAATGAACAGTTGGAAAAGTTTGACTTTGAACCATTCGATATCTGCAGGAATATGGAAGAAAAAAGAAGAATGCTGGTGGCAGCCATGCTTGTTTGTGCAGCCTGTGGTGAAAAGAATATGAATCAGGAAGTTCTTCATAGAAACAGTGATCTTATATCAGCAATGTATCACTATACAAAAGAACTGCCGTCAGATTATATTACGGAGAATCCTTATATCAGGAATCTTTCTCTGATACCCGGAAATGATGGAAGTTTTACATTTTCAAGCCATAAGATAAATGCATATGTTCCTTTTGCGTACGGACCTGTGAAACAATACAGGGAAAAAGAAGTACAGCCTGCGGCATATTTCAATGAAGCACTCAGATATCCGGTGATCATGAAAGATGGAAAGAATTTCTTTTCTATGAACGGACAGTCTCTTCTGGAGTATGATTCATTGTTGAAACCAATCAGTAAAGAAGTACTGATATGTGGTCTTAAGGCAGGATATCTGACATATATGCTTGAGAGAAAACAATCAGTAACTTCAATAACAGTCGTGGAACATAATGCAGATGTTATCCGTTTATTCAAAGAACAGATTCTGCCGCAGTTTGAAAATCCGGGCAAGATCCATATTATCCATGAGGATGCGTATGAGTACCTTAAAAGAAAAGAAACATACTATGACTGGATTATCAATGATCTGTATCAGGATTTCCATGATGGTTTGGATTCCATGATCAGAATGAAAACAATTGAAAATACCTATACACATACACGCTTCCTGTATTGGAAAGAGGGAAATATGCTTGATACAATCAGAGCTGCATTATTAGCAGATATTGCGGCTTCATTATCTCCGGATTATGATCGCTCTCTGAATGAAATGGTCACAGATCAACAGTCACAGGCATTGATACATCAGATTCATAAAGTATTTGAAAATTACAGGATTGATACCGTCAGAGATTATATGGATTTGTATGATGACAGGAAATTACATAAGATATTAAAGAAACAGAGTTTACAATATGGCAAAAGATATAACAAGATATAAAACCGAAGTTATCTGTCCTTCCTGCGGGTTGAGGGACAAGTTTATCATGCATACATTGATTGATACCCGCAAAGATCCGGATGCCGAAAATAAAATATTCCAGGGAACATATTTCACGCATGTATGCAGAAGATGTCATGATGAAGAGAATATTACATATTCCTGCATGTATCATGACGGAAACAGAAAACTGTTAATTGGATTTGCGGACAGTGAAAAAGATCTTGAAGAAATGCGGTTAACACTGAATGGACAGTATCATCGTGATCAGGTTGATGAAGTTCTGCAGAAATGGATGAATGTATGTACCGTACGTCTTGTGAAGAGTGAATACCAGCTTCAGGAGAAGGTGCTTATTGCCCATTTTGATCTGGATGACAGAGTCATTGAATTAGCCCGCTATGCCATGAAACAGGAGTTATTAAAGACAAGAGACGATATTACGGGTCTTTACTTCAATACAACTGAGGGTGGGTATGGTTTTGCCATAGGTACAGAAGAAGGATTAGAAGGAACCATTCCTTTTACCAAAGAAATGTATGAAGAGATAAAAGAAAAGTATCATGATCTTCTTGAACATGATACTTCCATAGAGATTGATGAAGACTGGGCAGAGGAACATATCCTCTAACCATCTTCATCTTTTTTCTTTATGTAGAAAACAGCAGGCTTGTTCTTTTCTATAAGACTTGCATATGCTGCATCCTGATATACTGCAATCTTATCAAAGTATGTATTACTTTGATCATCAACCGTGAAATAATGATTGTTCCAGTCCCGGCATCCTAAGGCAGTGATAACCGGAACATCCGTATAGAGTGTATTCAGATACTGCTGGTAAGGCGTCAGCTCTGTATTTGACATCTGGGCTAATAATACGGATAAGTAATTCACGGATATTTTATCAATCCAGTCAGAAGGAATATGATAGTTTGCCCACATGACAAATCTGGTCATATACCTTTTCTGATTTTCTTCATCGGAAAGACTGTTCAGGCTCTTGCCTAGTACTTCTTCATAGAATTCATCTTCTACATAGGGCTGATGATCGCCATACATTAATATGATGGTCGGTTTATCTACTTTGGAGAAATACTGAATCAGATTCTGAAAAGCAGTATCAGTTTCTTTGATGACAGAAAGATACTGTTCTGTTAAGGGGTAAGTACCTTTCATGTTTTTTAAATGGATGGTTTCATTCAGATTTTCAGGATCCAGGTCATAGGGAGAATGATTCTGCATCGTGACATTAAAGAGGAAGAATGGCTTTGATGTATCACGCTGTTCATACATCTGTTCAATATGTTCAAAGTCACTTTCATCCGAACAATACAGCCTGATTCTGGAGAAATCCGTCATGTCATACATACCGGTAAAGCTGTCAAAACCCATGTCATTGTATACATTGATGCGGTTCCAGTTCTGTTTGTAATAGGGATGGAAGGCATCTGCACTGTATCCCTGATCTTTTAAGGAAGATACAAGCGAAGGCTGGTTTGCTTTAACATACAGCTGATAGGCATTGGATCCAATCGGTAAAAAAGCCATGGAATTACCAGTCAGAAATTCATATTCCGTATTCGAAGTACCTGTCCCGAATGTAGATACATAGCTGTTTCCTTCAATGACATTTTCACTGTTCTTTAAAGAATCAATGTAAGGCATATATGGTTCTGTAGTTTCAAAGTTTCCAAGAACAGAAAGATCAGAGAAGCTTTCATTCATGATAACGATGATATTCGGATCTGAAACATCCTCTGGCTTTGCGGTTTCTTCTGCCTCTGTTTTATCCATGCCATCGTGTATCAGATCGTTTGCCACAACCGAAGGAGACGATGCATCAATACCATCCTCGATTTCTTTATCTACAGAATCGGAATCATAACCATCCGGTGCACGCAGATGCATGTACTTTGTATTAACCAGGAATTCAGCTACAGCACCTCTTTCTTCATAGCCACGGGTCTGATTGAAAAAGTCAGGAGTTGCCTCAAAAGTCTTCGCAAAGAAGTCGGTCCCATAGAAAACAAAGATAATGAATGCAAATACAGATGCAGTAACAATTCTGCATATTCTGTATGCTTTGTTTTTCTGATTCTTCATAACCATGCGGCAAGCTTTCCAGATCAGAACGGTACAGGTAACGCCAATGATAATCTGATAGTTGATTTCATATGTAAAGGATCCGGCAACGTTTCCGGCAGTCGTTAAAGAGCCAAGATCCCATGGCAGCAGGGGGCTTCCCTTGAAGTCTTTTACATACATATTGGCAATGCCGAAACACAATAGAAATACAGATACAAAGCGTAATGAAAAACGCAGACTGCCGCTAACCGCAAAAAAGATACCGTAAATCAGAAGACAGATCAGCCAGTTAAACAGAATATTTCCGGGTTCCAGAATATCCCAGATCATATTTCCGTTTAATAACTCCACACAGCAAAGCATGATAAAAGGGACAATAAGCATCATGATAATACTGAAGATCTTTAATGCTTTACCATGAAGAGAAATGTCAAACCAGGAGATATATGCCGTAAGCAGACAGAGAAGAATTTCCAGAATAAACAGGGGAATTCCAAACTGTTCTGCTTCAAAGAAACTGTTATGAATGACTATGGTCCATATCAGAAGTATTGCGGAAAGAACAATACCGCTCCATCTGGATACCTTATGAGAATTCATTTTCATAACAGGATTATAGACCTTTTATAAAAATTTAAAAAAGGATTGCATTCTCATAAATATTGTATAAAATATAGTTGTAAACAATAGAGGAGATAAACATATGGGATTCTATGATTACAGTGTAAAAGACAGAAACGGTAATGATGTTTCTATGAAGAACTATGAAGGCAAGGTTGTGCTGGTAGTGAATACAGCGACAGGCTGTGGATTTACACCGCAGTATAAGGACCTGGAGAATATTTATGAAAAGTATCATGATCAGGGATTTGAAATACTGGATATTCCGTGTAATCAGTTTGCCGGACAGACACCCGGAACTGATGAAGAAGTACATGATTTCTGCACATTGAAATACGATACACAGTTTGATCAGATGCATAAGACCAATGTCAATAACAATCCTGAAAAGGGTGAAAAGGAAGAACCTTTATATACATATTTAAAGAGCCAGCAGGACTTTAAGGGGTTTGGCAAAGGTGTCAAGGCTATGGCTATGAGCACCATGCTGAAGAAGATTGATAAAGATTATAAGAATAATCCTAATATCAAGTGGAACTTCACAAAATTCCTGGTAGACAGAAACGGTAATGTAGTCGCAAGATTTGAGCCTACCAATCCAATGGAAGAAGTAGATCAGGCAGTAGAAAATCTTTTATAAGAATCATAACTGTGGCATAACTTGTCACAGTTTTATATACTGTAGTAGTTAGCTATAACTAACTACGGAGGAAATATGAATATACAGACATGGATTGGCATCCTGATTCCTTTTGCAGGAACAACAGCAGGAAGTGCCATGGTATATCTTTTAAAGGATCAGCTGAAACAGTCTGCCAACCGGATGCTTACAGGCTTTGCGGCAGGTGTGATGACTTCAGCCTGTTTCTTTTCACTGTTACAGCCGGCTCTGGAACAGTCTTCTGGTTTAGGTACATTGTCATTCTTACCTGTATCCGGCGGTTTTCTTTCAGGTATTGGTTTCTTATTGTTATTAGATACCATTACACCGCATATGCATATGGACAGACAGAGTGAAGGACCACAGTCACATTTGAAAAGAACAACCAAACTCTTATTGGCTGTTACGCTTCATAACATACCGGAAGGTATGGCAGTAGGTGTCGTCTATGCCGGCTGGCTTACGGATCCAGCATCTATAACCTATAGTTCTGCTCTGGCACTCGCAATCGGGATAGCTGTTCAGAACTTCCCGGAGGGTGCCATTGTGTCCATGCCTTTAAGGGCAGAAGGCATGGAAAAGAACCTGACATTTCTTGCAGGGGTATTCTCTGGTGTTGTAGAACCAATTGCGGCAGTCATTACAATCATGTTCGCATCTGCAGCGACAGCCATATTGCCTCTTCTGCTTTCCTTTGCGGCAGGAGCCATGATGTATGTGGTTGTAGAGGAGCTGATTCCTGAAATGTCAGAAGGAAAGCATTCCAACATCGGTACGATTGCCTTTGCGGCAGGCTTTACGGTGATGATGATTCTGGATATCACGCTTGGATAACCCTTATCTGAAAGGATCGCGGACTCAATTGCGTAAGATCATAACGAATTTCTTCACCTTTTGCGGCAGATCTCTGCTCTAAAGACCAGGCAAGCAGCGGTAAGTTATCCTGTATGTATTTCTGAGAGACACATGTACAGCAAAGACCCTGCTTAGTGAAAGATACATTCGTCAACGAGACAGAACAGTTGAGTTCTGTCTCAATTTCTTTTTGTAAAGTGTTCAGAATCTCATTCTGGATGACCATCTTGTTTTCTTCCTGCAGTCTTCTTTTATCCAGTTTCATATCCTTCAGATGATGAAAGAAAAGAATCAGAAAATGAATTGTTAACAGGATCAGAACACCGCATAAATATGTAAAAACATATATGGAAACATGAGATATCAGAAAATAAACAGCACATAACAATACAGACAATAATGAAAGAATCCAGGCATCATGAGAAAACATTCCGCATAACAAACCTATAAAAAGAAAAGATGTATTCATGACAAGCATGTCATTACTGTGATTAATACTTTGTGCCTGTTTGTAAAAGATTACGATACAGTAAAGAATCCCGGGTATCAGAAATAAACGCAGGATGTTAAACCAGCGGCTGCTTCTTTGCGGATCTATATGACTGTAGAGAAGGACATCCGTATCTTCCGCAAGGTCTACAGCACTTTTTGTAAAAGAGGTATTGGTTATGACAGCTGCTTTATCGCAGCCATAATAGGCCGCTCCTGCATAAGCTTCCTGTATGGCCGCATTACCAACCGGCTTTTCATAGTATTTGCATTGAAAGCCATATTTCAGATGATGACGGTACGCAATAATATCCAGCCCCTGATCCGCTCCTGCTGTTGTTAACGCAGCATTTTTATATCCGTGTTTCTGCAGGTAGCGGACACAGTATTTCTCATATTCAAAACCATCCATGAAACTTATTATATATGGATTTTTAAGACAGTCAGACATACAATTACGTTCGTGAAAGAAAAACATCAGATAAACATGCTGGAAGGAAGTCTGGCAGATAAGATTTTTGTATTCGCACTGCCTCTGGCTCTCAGTTCTATCTTACAGCAGTTATTTAACAGTGCTGACCTGGCAGTCGTGGGGAGATTCTCATCTTCAGCAGCTATGGCAGCCGTAGGCTCAAATTCATCTGTCATTAATCTATTGGTATCCCTGCTTACCGGTTTATCCGTCGGGGCTAATGTATTAGCTGCAACCTTAATAGGTCAGAAACAGAAAGAAAAGCTTCATGAAGCAGTACAGACATCCATGGCATTAGCCTTGATATCGGGACTTATCATGATGGTAGTCTGTCTTCTTGTCGCAAGACCGATATTAGAAATGATGAATGCTCCGAAAGATGTATTGAATCTGGCAATTCTCTATTTACGTATCTATGCATTAGCACTTCCGTTTATTGTAGTTTATGACTTTGGGGCTTCTTTATTACGGGCAAAGGGAGATTCACGCAGGCCTTTGTACTGTCTTCTGGCATCCGGCATTCTGAATGTATTCCTGAATCTCTTCTTCGTCATTATTGTTGGAATGTCAGTAGATGGTGTTGCGACAGCAACGGTGATTTCCAATATTCTCAGTGCCGGTATGGTTGTGTATTTCCTGATGCATGAAGAAGATACCATGCGTTTTGATCCATTCCATCCTGAAATCAGAAAAGACATGTTAAGAGAAATCATGAAGATAGGCATACCAGCTGGTTTACAGGGTATGGTATTCTCTTTATCCAACGTTGTTATTCAGTCTGGTATTAACAGTTTCGGTGCTGATGCAATTGCCGGATCTACAGCCGGTCAGAACTTTGAGTTCATGGCATATTATGTGGTAAATGCATTTGGTCAGGCCGCCGTAACATTCACATCTCAGAACTATGGCGCAAAGAAGTATGACCGTTGTAAGAAGGTATACCGTATCTCCATGCTGTATGCGGAGTTCATTACATTTGGCCTCAGTATGATATTCTGGTTTGGCAGATACTTCTTCCTGTCATTCTTTACAACGGATTCCAATGTAGTGCATTATGCCTGCATTCGTATGTTCTTTATTTCCAATCTGGAATTAATGACCGGAACCTATGAGATTGCCGGAGGGTGTCTGAGAGGAATGGGGAAGAGTATGCTGCCAACGGTTATCACGTTACTTGGCTCGTGTGCCTTCAGACTGGTTTATGTATATACTGTATTTGCATGGCATCATCAGTTTGATGTGCTGATGTGGGCTTATCCGATCACATGGACGATTACCGGATCTGCTATGCTTTTCTCTTACTTTAAACTTAGAAAGTCACTATTTGAAAAACAATGAAGAACACAATTTCATTCAGACAAATCATACTGATCGTAGTTGGATCAGCACTTTATGCGGCATCTTTAAACCTGTTTTTAACACCACTGCATCTCTATGCCGGTGGTATTCCCGGATTATCACAGATGTTAAGAACCATCTTCTTTTCTGATATTCATTCTGTAGATATGGCAGGCATATTGAATTTCTGCTTTAACGTACCATTATTCATACTTGCCTATAAGACAATGAAACCACGTACTGTTATCGGTACGGCCTTTTCAGTTGTGATACAGACAATCCTGATATCTCTTCTTCCGATCCCTGCTCATACAATTCTCGATGACAAGCTTGCCTGTATACTGATTGCCGGAGCAGCCGGAGGATTTGGATGCGGGTTGGTTTTAAGCAATGGGGCAACAGCCGGAGGAATGGATCTTTTAGGACTGTTTCTTGCCCAGCATACAAAGATACAGTCTATTGGAAGAGTCAGTCTGGTCTTCAATTGTTTTCTCTATACAGCCATGGCTTTGATGTTTGATCTGCAGACCGCTGTTTATTCCCTGATCTTTATAGTAGCTTTCTCTATTGTCATGGACCGCAGTCATGAACAGAACATTGAAATAGAACTGACTGTATTTACAAGAAACAGTGAAGTATTAACCATGTTAATGAAAGAGTTTGGACGTGGTGTTACAACCTGGCAGGGAAAAGGTGCCTATACCGATCATGACATGCATATTCTGATCTGTGTCATAGATAAGAAAGAACAGCATGATGTGATTATGAAAATTCAGAAACTGGATCCTCAGGCATTTATCATTGCCAATGATCAGGTACATGTGACCGGCGGCTTCCAGAAGAGATTAATATAGTAAAAAGTATGGAGCTGATGTCTTTGTATCCGGGAGAGATTAAGAATAAAGCTCTAACTATTATGTTAGAATCTTGAAAGAAAGCAGGTGATAAGCATGCGGAAATTTATGATGATTATGATGAGCGCTGCTCTTTTATGCGGATGTTCATCACGAAATAAAGAAGCCTCTTCAGCTAAACCGGTTAAGACACCAGAACCGGAAAGAGAAACCGTATGGGAGGTGAAGCCTTCTCTTGAGTATGATTCTGTGGAAGAGATGAATCCTTCTGATCATTATTACATAAAAGTATCTACACAGAATTCTGGTGATCTGTATGTTAAAACAGAGCCTGAATGGAATGGATATCCTGCTGAGATATGCGGATACAGTGGAGATGTACTGATAGCTGAAAAAGATAATGTACAGTCTTTAATAAACTATGAAGGAAAAGCATTATCTGATGTTTCGGTCAGCTTGTTTAATACTCCGCGCCAGCAGGGCATAACCGGCGGTATCTATAATGATGCGATGGCATTTGGCTATCAGGATAACAGTTCCTCTAAGGCAATGGTCTTCAATAAGAATTTCAAGAGTGTGACAGAAACGGATTCGGATTCTTTTAAAGATGATCCGAATGACTCCTCTAATGCTGAACCTTTTTTTGCAAGTCTCAATGGTACATTTGGGGTTGTTTCCATGACCACCGATGAATCCGGCAGACGAAAAGGATGGACCTTTGAAGAACTGGATCCTTCCATTCTTTCCGGAAGAATTATTCTTGATGTAGTCAATGATGCATATGTATCACAATCCAAAGCAGTCTATGACCCAGGCAGTAATACTCTGATTCCACTTGTTTCAGGCAGTTATCATGAAGGGACTTTTGCTAATGGAGATTATGTTGTTGGGGATGGAGATAATGTAACAGTTATTGACGCTGACAGCCAGCAGGGAATTGCCGTATCCTATCAGGACGCAAAGTACTTTGAAGATGACTATGCACCGGTAAAGAAGTATGGAAAATGGGGTTATATTGATTCTACTGGTAAAGAAGTGACAGACTTCATATTTGATGATGCCTCCGTACTTTATGAAGGCAAGGCCATGGTTAAGTGGCATGGAAAGTATGGCGTCATTGATATTCAGAGTACCCTGAAGTCAGGTGATCAGGTGAATATAAACACGATTGATCAGGATATAAAGGATAAAGAAGCAGGCAATATCACGGTAAATGTATCTGACCTTGTTATCAGAAGTGATGCTTCGGTAAATTCTGATACGCTTGGTACAGCTGCGTCTGACTCAGAGTATCCGTATTATGAGACAAAAGAAGCGGATGGCTATACGTGGTACAGAATTGGAACAGATGCCTGGATCGCTGATAACGGATCCTGGATTACGAAGGAATAATGCATATGAATATTACAGTTTATCTTGGATCATCTTCAGGAAATGACAGCTGCTATGGTGAAGCATGTCGTGAATTAGGAACCTGGATTGGTAAGAATGGACATACGCTAGTTTATGGCGGGGCTGCGGTTGGAACCATGGGTATTCTTGCGGATGCAGTCATTGATCATGGTGGAAAGGTGACCGGTATTATGCCGCGTTTCATGATCAATGGTAAAAAGAATCATACCCATCTGAATACATTCATAGTGACAGAAGATATGAGTGAAAGAAAAAAGAAAATGATGGAGCTGGGAGATGCATTCATTGCCATGCCGGGTGGTCCCGGTACATTAGAAGAAATATCTGAAGTTATCAGTGCATCCCGTCTGCATTTAATTGATAAGCCTGTATTTCTTCTGAACCTGAATCATTATTATGATCCTTTAAAGAAACAGATGGATGTCATGCTTCAGGCTGGCTTTTTGGGTGAGGATGAATGCAGAGACGTTCACTTTGAAAGTACAGTTTCAGATATAGAAAAAAAGCTTCAAACATTATGGAAGGAGAAATAATATGAATCCACAAGTCAGTATCATCATTCCTGTTTATAACGCCAATAAAGGCAAAGATCTTGGCATTGACAGATGTTTACAGTCTGTATTGAATCAGGAGTATCAGGATTATGAAGTTATCTGTGTAGATGATGGAAGCTCAGATGGTTCTGCTGAAGTACTGGATACTTTTGCGTCCAGGGATGCAAGAGTGCATGTGATTCATAAGAAAAACGGCGGTGTTTCCAAAGCCAGAAATACGGCTTTGAAAAATGCTCATGGCAAATATATTCAGTTCATGGATGCCGATGACTGGATCCCAAAAGATTCTACCAAGAATCTTGTCCGTACGATGGAGACAAAAGGTGTAGATCTTGTGATCGCTGATTTCTATCGGGTTGTTGGCAATAATGTTGCCCGCAAAGGATGCATTAGTTCCGACGATGTTCTGACAATTCAGCAGTTTGCGGAACTGATGATGGATTCACCGGCAGATTACTATTATGGTGTCTTATGGAACAAGCTATACAAAACAGATCTGATTCAGGAATATGATTTAAAGATGGATGAAGATCTGAACTGGTGTGAAGACTTTATCTTTAATCTGGAATATCTGTTGCATGTAGAAAGAGTCGCGGCTCTGCAGATTCCTGTGTATTACTATGTCAAAACAAAGGGGTCTCTGGTTTCACAGACAATGTCATTGCCGAAAGTTGTCGCAATGAAGACAAATGTCTTTAACTATTACAATAATTTCTATCGTCATATTCTCGATGAGAAGGAATATCGTAAGTCCCGTCTGAATATTGCCAGCTTCCTCGTCTCTGCCGCAAAGGATGACAGTGCTAATCCGATACGTCCTTCCACAAAGAAGTTAGGAAAAGAAAAAGTTATTGCATCTTATGATCCGAATAACACAGCATCTATTTCTTCTTTTGCCTATTATGTTGAAAAGGTACATGACAGCTATATGAATAATGTAGCTTTAAAACATAATCTCGGACTGAATGATGTCAAGGTGATGTCTGCTTTATTAACTTCCAATGAAGTAACATCGAGTGAAGAAATCGCAGATTATACAGGTATCAGCCAGCTGAATGTATCGGTTATCCTGACAAGATTACAGATGAACGGTCTTGTCAGTATGGATATGTTAGGCGGAAAAATGCATTTTACATTAAGTGATGAAGCTGCTGAAATCGGTGATGATATTGTCATTGCATTGCAGGATCTTGAACAAACCACATTCAGGGGATTTGACAAGGAAGAAAAAGACAGAATTTCTAATGACTTGAATCAGATGACAGAAAATCTGAAGAAGGTGTTATGAAAGACAAGCTTACTGTAAAAGAAGAAGCCCTTTTATTTGGAGGAAGGGATAAATGGTGTACATACAGTATTCCTGAGAAAGATATACCATCAATCAGAACCAGTGATGGCCCTAATGGGTTAAGAATAGAGATAACAGATAATGAGCTCGGATTTGGTCAGGCAAAGCCTGCCACAGCTCTGCCTACTGCTTCTTTAATGGCATGTTCCTTTGATCAAAAGCTGATATATCAATATGGAACGATATTAGCAGAAGAATGCATGCAGGAAGGTATCGATATTATTCTTGGACCGGGTGCCTGTCATAAGCGTTCTCCTCTATGCGGAC